>CAZKUH010000188.1:0-5240 GCA_964555895.1 uncultured Enterobacterales bacterium | reverse complement strand
CGATGCCTTGACCTGGATACCCACTGAAACTCTGAAATCCCGCATTTTCAGGTATCGCGGGTATATAAAAGAATATTTAATAAAATTATATCTAATGTAGCTAAATCTTATATAGATAACTTGACCATATCTCAATCAACTGAAATGTAAAGAATTCTAATAAAATCATAGTGTTGGACTAATTTGAATTAGAATTGTTATCTTTGTCATTGTTAGCTGGTTGATAGATATAATATTTACGGGAAGTTGGTGTATTTGCTCAGTGCTTCAACAGGGATCCCTTTTATAGCGATGAAGTCGCCTTTTCACTTTAATTTGGCTGTGTAAAGCACCCAAAATCTGGATGATTTCATCCATTGATTGAATAAACCAATGAAGCCCATATTTTAGATAAAATGATTCTGGAAAACAAAGCAAGTTCAGTTTCAGCGTCAATGGTTGGATTGGTTGAAAATGGAGATTATTCATGTGGGTAAATTGAGCGGTGTTAGCGACAAAACTCTATAAAATACTAAAGGCTAATATTTTCAAATTCAGCAATGTTAGTCCAAGATTAATTTCTTCTATGCTTATATCCATAATCAGACAAAATGAATGCGCAGGTTTATAAAGCCCGATTAAGAATGCTTTCAACGGTTGTTAAATCGATATTTCTATTTTCACCCAGCTTAGTCATGCCGTGTTGTTTTAGTTTTTCAATGATTTGCGGGATATTTGATTCATCCAGATCAGCATCCGAAAAATTAATGGGTAAGTTAAACAATTGAAAGAATTTTTCAGTGCGGTTGATGACAGTGGATATTATGCTGGCTTTATTACCTTGCTTTATGCCCCAAACCCGCTCTGCGTACTGTAACAATTTGTCGGATTTCTGTGTGCTCATTTCTTTTAAAACGGCGGGCAAGATGATAGAGAGAGAACGGGCGTGATCGATACCATAGAGTCCGGTGAGTTCATGACCAATCATGTGTGTGCTCCAGTCCTGAGGTACTCCGGCACCTATGAGACCATTTAATGCTTGAGATGCTGCCCACATGACATTAGCGCGGGCGGGAAGACAGTTTTCATCAGTTAAAATTTTCGGACCTTCTTCAATCAGTGTCAATAATAAACCCTCAGCAAACCTGTCCTGAACTTTGGCATCCACAGGGTAAGTGAGGTATTGCTCAAGAATATGTACAAAAGCATCAACCACACCATTGCCGATTTGCCTGGCAGATAAAGAGCGAGTAACTTGTGGATCCAAAATCGCAAACTGGGGTCTGATTTTGGGTGACAGGAAAGACAATTTGTTGCTATCACGAGTTACCACACTACCGGAATTGCTTTCCGAGCCCGTAGCTGGCAACGTTAATACAACGCCTATGGGGAGCGCGTCAGTGACCTTTTTTTGTTCGAGCAGAATATCCCAGGGGTCGTCACCTGCATAACATGCCGCAGCTGCAATAAATTTACAGCCGTCGATGACAGAACCTCCACCAACAGCAAGAATGAAGTTAATATTCTGTTCTTTTACCAAGGTGACTGCCTGCATGAGTTGTGCGTATTGCGGATTGGGTTTAATGCCTGAAAATTCACTGAAGTGATGCTTCTCTAACGCAGAAACCACTTGCTCAAAGACACCGTTGGTTTTGATTGAACCACTACCGTAGACCAGCAAAATATTTGCAGAAAGTGGAATTTCACCGGTAATTTGCGCTATCTGATTCTTGCCGAAGTGTATCGTGGTGGTATTCTGGAAAGAAAAATTAAACATAATAAACTCGTACCTCTTATCCGCAGGTAAAATAACAGTGGTTACTATGCGTTATTTTGGAATGGGTAGCAATCAAAATAAACCCCTTGAAAACTCCACGGGGATCCGGTATTTTTGAGAAGGTATTTTGCATTTAAATTAAATTAGATCTGGCAATGAAGCCAGACGACCGAAAAAATTAGGAGAAAATCATGACCAAAAATAAAATTGCAGCCGCTTTGGTGATTGCTACTGCCGCTTTTATATCCGTCCCTGCCAGTGCGGTTACTTGTTCTCCCAAAGCGAGGACTGATACAAGAATGAAGCGATCTACTTCTCAGAAAAAAAATAAAATAACCGCACCTTGCTCGCAGGTAGTCAAACGCGCTGGTAAGCGAGTCAGCCAAAGGGTCAGTAAAAAAGTCGATAAGAGAACTTTAAATAAAGTTGATAAAAGAACTAGCAAAAAGGTAGAGAAAAGAGAAAACATTAAAAAATAAAGGCAGGAATGAAATAACCTACCAATGGCTGAAAATGTAGAGACGATTCTGGCAGATTATGTTTGCCCTGAAGCGGTAATGGTTCCACATTATCGCTGTGAACTGACTGGTTTACTGGAAGAAATTGCCACTCGAGTTTCAAGAAGTTGTGGCGTGATACTTTTGTCAAACGACAAAATATTTAGTCAGGCTTTTATTGAAACACAAAATAGGCCGGAACATTTTTCCATCATAACCGCTCCTTTTGATACCCCCTGGATCCGCGACCGATCACCTGTCGCTGTAAAAACAGTCGATGGTATCCGTTGGTATCATCCCGGATCACCTCAAATGGGCAGACCGAACGATGATCGACTGTTCGAGCTTATTTCCGCAAAAAAGCACCATCATTCTCCGATTAAAATTTTACCACAGGGCAACATTGTTGCGGGTCCGAACGGACTGGTGCTGGTTTCCCGCGTACTGCTGAAACAGAACAGCCTCACTGAGAAGAGCCTCCATAATTATAATGCGGGCATGGGGGCAAGCAACTGGATAGTTTTTTCCAGTTTTTATGCTGAAGAAACCGGACATGCAGATATCCATGTCAGGGTACTCAACGCAAAAACTTTTGCTATTGCCTGGAATCTGTCTAGCAAACGGGATAGACAAAGTGCTTTACAACTGATAAAGAAAATCAAGTCGTACGATGCAAAAGCTCGTATTGTTAAAATCCCTATCCGTAGTCGCGGCGGTAAATATGCTTCTCTGGTTAACTGGATCCAGCTGGGTAAACGTCTGATTATTCCGCGTTATGACTTGACCAAGCCAGCAGACGTTATTTGTACTAAACAACGCCTGAAGGCTTTGGGATTTAAGGTGGAATTTATCTATTCACCTACCCTTGAACTTTCTGGTTCATTACATTGTTTGACCGCTGCAATTTTTGTCTAGAAACTCAAACTAACGATCCTATTTTAATCACACCTGTCTTTTTTTATGGCTATTCAAAATATGCTTGCAAAAGCGCTATAATGAGCTCTGTTTTAGGCGTAATACAAAGGTTGGCGCATTCATCATTGCAGCGTATTATGTTGAGCTGAATTATTAAGAGGTTGGTTTATGAAATTATCCAAGATACGCGTTCTAAGCCTTATTAGTCTGAGTGTTGTGCTCTCATCCTGTGCGACGCAATACCCTGAGCAGATTGACCAGAAAGTCAATGCTAATGTAACGGTTAAAGATATTCAATCAGGAGTGAAGGTGGACAATGGTTTTGTCATCCGTTGGGGGGGTGTTATAGCCAATATCAATAACCATCAAAAAGAAACCTGGCTAGAAGTTGTTCAGCTTCCATTGGCGAAGAACGGTGAACCCAAGCAAAGTGACAAAACCGATGGTCGGTTTCTGGTCAAAATTAATGCATTTTTAGACCCGGCTATTTATGCCAAAGGCCGAGGCTTTACTGTTGTTGGTGCTTTATCAGGTGTAACTAAGGGGAAAATTGGAGAGCATGACTACCAGTATCCGGTGGTTAATGCTAAAGGCTATGTGCTTTGGCCTGAGAGAAAAGAAGTGAACTATCAGACTCTATATTATCCAGTAGGGTATTGGGATCCCTATTTTTCTTTTTATTTTCCACGCTATCACTACCGGCATGGATATTACCACAACAATTCATCCTCCGGTGATGCTGGAAGATCCAGTGATAACTCTTCAACTTCCCGAGTGATAGAGCGTCGTGCCATCAGTCGCCCGCCACCTAGACAGCCTGCGCCAGTAACTCGCCGAAGGCAGGAATAACTTTCCGTTGAAGTGGTTTAGTTTGCGAACAATTTTAATCCTCGTGGTATTAATGGCCGTGATAGCTGCGGTTGGTTTCTTTTCGGTCAAAAGTGAATTTTCTGGCTTAACATATCGCGCTGAGAAGGGTTTCAGCTCAGCTCAGGAACGATGGTATGCGTTGAAATGGAAAAATAAGAAAGTGGGTTATATCGAAGAAGATTGGCACACATCTGGCACAACAATTGTTTGGTCTCAACGTTTTAAAATTAAAGGCAAGGGACGCGGGCAAATGATTTCCAGTGCGACTGAAGAGCAGTTGGTTTTTTCATCGAAAGCCCCTTTTGAACTGTTATCCGGATCGGTTCGGCATAACTTTTCTGGAAAAGTGACAACGGCTAACTTTAAAGTACGGGGACAAAAGTTGGCAATTTTCAAAGATGGCAAGGTATCTAATAAAAATTATTTAGAAACTTACACTTTCGCCCAACACATGTTCCCAGAATCACTGGGTCGTATTAAACACAAAAAAACACAGTATCAGCTAAAGCTTTGGGATATGGATACCTTCGCCACAGTTAACTACAAATTTTTTGGCTATCGGCATCAGCAAAATTTCAGCAGCTGGAATAGCCAAAAACGAGAGGCTAAATGGCAATCCAGATGGCGTTATGATGTTAATGGCAAGCTAGTTTCAAGACAAATAAAAGATTTTATGAGCTACCAACTGACCTCTAAAAAGGTTGCCTTGGAGAACAATGGAAATGATAATTTGTTGCAGCATGAATATGTGAAAATTGATAAACCGCTGGGGGATGTTTCACAGATAGCTACGCTAAAACTGGAACTTTCCGGGCGTGACAAACAAACCAGTAAACAAAATAGTATCGGGGGGCCGTTGCAGCTTGGCGATGAAAACATGGCAGTCGCAGCGACAGATTTTCTGGCTGCAACAGCACGCTATCCTCAGCTTCCTCAAATTAAAACGCTGGTTGTTAATATTTTAAAGTCGAAAACAACAGCGACAGAAAAAGTGAAAGCCTTAATCGATTTTGTCGCAGAATTTGTGATAAATGACGATGTTTTATCCCCAAGTAGTGTGCAGTCGATTCTTGACGACCCCAGAGGTGACTGTACTGAACATGCCCTGCTTTTTGTAACTTTGGCCAGAGCCAGTGGCATACCAGCCAGGGAAGTGAATGGGTTGTTATATCTTGGAGATGAGCAACAAAAGTACCAGGCAC
>CAZKUH010000187.1:0-5252 GCA_964555895.1 uncultured Enterobacterales bacterium | reverse complement strand
TTTCTCATCAACTGTCGCTATAGAGAAATGGAATGAGGATCTAAAAGCCGTTGAGAATATTTTTTTAATCTCTAACCAGTCCTGATCAATATTCATGCACTGTTATTACCTTTAGTTAAGTAGCTATTAATAACTGCCATCACTTCTACAGCAAATTGATCAACAGTAATTTTTCTCTTTTGGTATTTCCATCTTTTTAAATACCAGTCCTGCATCATCGCTTTAATTAAAGCTGCAAACATCGTGGGGTCAATTTTTTTAAACTGTTTGTTATCCATGCCGGAGATTATCACTTGAGATATTTTTTCTTCTGTTAAAAGTTCTGCTTCAATAGCATTTTTTTTATGCTGACGGGATAAATTTTTACTTTCCATATAAGCAAAATAAAACCAGGGTTGCATAAATTCACTTAAATAAATGTGCGCAAAAACAATGCGCTGAAGTTTTTCTGATGGTTGTTCTTGTAGTGTTAATTTTGAAAAGCAATCGCTACAAAAATAATTTAAAAAAGCATAAATTAAATCTGCAAGTTGATCCTTACTATGGATATAAGCGTAAAGCCCGCCCATGCTTAATTTTGTTTCTTTCGCCAGTTCTCGTAATGTCATTGCTTGAAAACCATGCGCATTGGCCAGACGAAAAGTTGCTTTAAAAATCAACCTCAACTTTTCAACTGCAATGCGTTTATTTTTTACAGAAAAAGCTTCACCAAATTGACAAAACAAAACCTCATACAAATCATTTTTAGAGACTTTGATCTGCTGTAGAAAAGACTCATAATTGAATGTTGTCGGCAACGATTTATTCATTAACTTACTTTGTTTCTTTCAGTATTTTTCGTGCAACACTTAAACGATGAACTTCATCAGGGCCGTCATAAATTCTGGCTGCACGCTCCTCTCGGTAAAAATGCGCCAAAATGGTATCGTCTGTCATGCCCAAAGCCCCGTGTGATTGTAATGCCCGGTCAACAACTTTTTGTAAAATATTGGCCGTATAAAACTTAATTAAGGCTATTTTTTCTCTCGCCGCCTTAAAGCCTAGATTCTCAACAATCCATGCCGTTTCCAAGACCAATGCGCGTGCTGCCGCCATTTCAGCAGTAGAATCAGCGATCATGGCTTGCATCAATTGTTGATCGGCCAATGTTTCACCTTTGCGGATCTGACGCGTTTTAACATAACTACACATTTCATATAAAGCTCGCTTGCCAATACCCAGCCATCGCATACAGTGTTGGATCCGTCCTGGCCCCAACCTTTCCTGTGCCAAAGCAAATCCTTGTCCTCGTTGCCCTAACAAATTACTCGCGGGCACGCGACAATTGGTAAATTCAACCTCGCCATGACTAAAATAGCCATAACCCTGATGACCCATGACGGGTATATTTCTAATCAAACGGTAACCGGGGTTATCCAACGGCACTAGTATCATGCTAGCACGGGCATGTTTTTCTGCACTGGGATCGGTGACGAGCATGGCGACAGTAAACTGGGCACCTTCTGCCGAAGTGGTAAACCATTTCCTGCCATTAATAATCCATTCCTCACCATCTAATACCGCAGTTGAATCCAGTAACGTGGGGTTCGAGCCTGCGGTATGGGGCTCGGTCATGGCAAAACAACTCCGAATATCACCGGCTGCCAAAGGTTTAAGCCATTTTTCGATTTGTTCGTCGGATCCATGCAGGTGTAGTAATTCTGCATTGCCGGCATCGGGTGCCTGACAGCCAAAAACAAAATGCCCCAAGGGCGATTGCCCAAGTATTTCAGCAATTAAAGCCAAGTCCACCAAAGAGCTATAACTTCCACCGATATTTTTAGGCAGGTTAGCGGCCCATAAACCCATTTCTTTAACTTGGCTGCGCAACTGGTTTAAATTGCGCATTAAGGTTTCCCACTCGCCTTTCAATAACAACGGTTCGAGGGGAATCACTCGCTCTTTTAAAAATTCATCTATCTGTTGCAGCTTTTGCTGCATTTCATCAGAAATACGATAATCCATCATATTCACCAGTTCTCGCTTACAGTACATGCATCATAGATAAGGATGAATTCAATGTCAATATCGAACGGTCGCTCGATTTATTTTTAGATTTGGAGTATGATGTTTATAATGAACACCTTAATCTTTGGTATTACAATAATACCAACCTTACTACAATAAGAAATATTAGAGGGATTAACATGAAAACAGCCGTTATCACTGGAGCCGCAAGCGGTTTGGGCAAAGCCATTGCCTTGAAATATGCCCAGCACAACTGGCAGGTTATTGTTGCCGACATCGAAGATGAAGCGGGGCAGGCCGTTGTTGACGAAATCCATCAGTTGGGAAAACAAGCCTTTTTTTCTCATTGTGACGTTAGTAAAACTGACGATTTTGATGCCTTGGTTTCTTTTACCGAAAAAACAACTGGGCGTTGTGATTTGCTGGTCAACAATGCCGGCGTTGCCAGTACCGGCACTTTGCTGGAAACGGATGAAGCGGAATGGCAACGCATGATAACGCTGGATCTGATGAGTTGCGTCCGGGGGAGCAAAGCATTCATTCCACTGTTAAAAAAATCTGCCTGCGGTTCGGATCATTGTACTATCGTTAATACTGCTTCTTTTGCTGGTATTGCCCTAATGCCTGGCATGATGACTTATAATGTTACCAAGGCCGCTGTGATCGCGTTGAGCGAATCCTTACGTTGTGAACTTTTCCGCGATAACATACATGTTGCAGTGGCCTGTCCTTCATTTTTCAAGACTAATTTGACTCGCAGCATGAAATCTGCAAATACCGAGACCATAGCAAGAATTCATCGCTGGATGGAAAGTTCAGGGGTAACAGCGCAAACTGTGGCTGAAGATATTTTTATAGCCGTAAAAAATCGTGAGTTTCTTATTTTAACACACAAAGAATCAAAGAAATTTTATAGAATGAGCCGATGGTTTCCAAAATTTGTGCAAAAGAAAAAAAGTCGAATCAAGCCGATCCATACCACCAAAGGATAAGTTTCGATATTAATTAACGATTATACTTTCAAGTACATAAAAAGGCGACGATATGAATGATAAAAGCTGGATGATTTATGGTGCTAATGGATATACTGGTGAACTGATTGCCAGAGAAGCTGCAAAACGTGGCTTAAAACCGGTTTTGGCTGGACGATCACCGGTTAAAATAAAAATGTTGGCCGATGAATTATCCCTGCCTTTTAAAATATTTGCCTTGGATAATAGCCAAGCAACAGCTGAAGCATTACAGGATCAATATCTGGTTTTGCATTGTGCCGGTCCATTTTCTGCGACCGCTGAACCCATGATGGCTGGCTGCATAAAAAGTCAGACTCATTATCTGGATATTACCGGTGAAATTTCTGTATATGAATTAGCGCGATCGCTCAATCAAGAAGCCGAACAAGCTGAAATAGTGTTGTGCCCTGGTGTGGGTTTTGATGTTATCCCCACCGATTGTGTTGCGGCCAAATTAAAACAGCTGCTGCCTGATGCAAGCCACCTTACGTTAGGTTTTGATTCACGATCGGTACTAAGCCCAGGCACGGCAAAAACTTCTGTTGAAGGGTTGTCTCAGGGCGGTAAAATTCGCCAAGCAGGAAAAATAATCTCGGTTCCGCTAGCATACCAAACCAGAAAAATTGACTTTGGAGATGGCGAAAAACTCGCAATGACAATACCTTGGGGTGATGTATCAACGGCATATTTCACCACACAAATTCCAAACATTGAAGTGTATATTCCAGCACCACCTAAACTCATAAAAAAACTGCAACGTCTCAATAGTATTCGATTTATATTAGGAGTCGGTTTTGTGCAGAATTTCTTGAAAAAGCAGATTGATAAAAAAGTTAAAGGTCCAGATGAAGCTAAAAGAAAAAGTTTAAAAACCTATGTCTGGGGAGAAGCAAGGAATGATCAAGGGCAGACAAAATCTATTAGAATCACCACCGCTAACGGTTATGCGCTGACCATTACCGGGTCGCTCTTTGTAGTGGATTTTCTCCTGAAAAAAACCGGGCAAAGCGGCTATACCACACCGGCGGTGATGATCAATGCTGATTTGATCACCTCACTTCCGGGTTCTGGAGATTTTGTTATTGACTAGACAGTAATTAAGCTTATAGATGATCAGATAACCACCATTTTTTGACCTAACTTTTTGTTCTAACAAGCTGTTCAGAGGTTACCATGGCGTGTCAGCAAAATGACCATCCACAGTAACGCTTTTATACCCATAATCATCTTGGTCTGTATAAATTAAACCTGTTATTAACTCGAATTTATGGTCTGCTCTTCTGCAAGCAATGGTGGTTACTCCTTTACTCCTTCAAAACCATATCAATGCACATAACCGCCGCTAAAATAAGTTTTCTGATATCATCATCTTTTGGTACACCCTTGGATATTTCTAAAACATAATTATCGGCGCTGGTAAACATTTCCTTACCTAATCCCGCCCACTTTTTTGAGACATGGGCATATTCCTCTTCACCATTTTTAAAATAAAAATCCCAACCAGTCCATTTACCTTCTAACTTACAAATTATTTGGTTCTTTTTATTGAGCACGTCAAATTTACCGCCAATGGAAAAAAGCTTTTGTACAAATCCTCCGATAACTTGGTTGTCCTGATCACTAACAACGACCTTCGAGAGGAAAATAGAAACACCTCGTTGAATGCGCACGATAGGCTGTCCATCTGTCGTTTTAATTTGAATGTCGAATGGCGTCATACGTTTAAAATCGGTAAACCGTAGTAGTTTAGTGAAGAAGCTTAAAGTAGGCTCTCTACATTCTAAAATTATTTTGCCCGTAGAGGGATCATAAATATCAAAATTATTAGCTGCTTTGAAAAGACCAACATGCTCTTTAACTAAAAACAGGTTGTTATTGATTACTTTGCTCATATTCAGTTTTCACCTCTTAGGTTAATGCTCCAAATCACCGATGACAACAAGCAAACATAAGCAACCCGAAACCAAAATAAAACACATAGTGGGTTTAATATTGCCGTCGCAGGAAAAGGATCTAGAGAGGAGCTATTCCCTGATCGTTTTATTATTATTTCTGTTTAACGCTGATTAGACTAACAGATTTTAAATCCGATTTCCTCGCTTTATTAATTGCCGGTTGTTTTCATTTTAGCGTTATCATGCCATCTATATAACCGCAAATCGAGATAAAAAGGGACGTACACTTTCCCATTGACATAAACCCACAGTATCAGTAATCTGGTGTTATCTCAAT
>CAZKUH010000186.1:0-5252 GCA_964555895.1 uncultured Enterobacterales bacterium | reverse complement strand
GTGGCCTTGGAAATAGCAATTCGTGCGCTGGGCCTCAAGGGAGAGGTGATTGTTCTCATGAGCATGTTTTCGTGCCAGTTTAAATGCGGCTTCATTGGCTTCTCCGCCCGAATTGGCAAAAAAAACTTTATCGGCAAAGGTAGCATTAACTAATTTTTCAGCCAGCGTCAAAATAGGCTTGTTAGTATAGGCATTACTCAGATGCCAAAGTTGACCCGCTTGCTTATGTAATGCTGCGACCACTTGAGGATGACAATGACCGACCGCATTAACCGCGATACCCGCCGCTAAATCCAGATATTCTGTCCCTTGCTCATCCCAAAGATGTACGCCCTCTCCTCTCACCGGAATAATCGCTGCGGGTGCGTAATTGGGTACCATTACCCGGTCAAAGGTTTCTCTTGATATCGCTGTCATAACAATTAAGGTCCTGTGGGAAATGCCTAGTCAGGCTTTGGCGCTATCTTGCTGCTTTTAGCAAAATATTTCCACTAATTAAAGCACATATTCTGACTAATATTTAAATTTATTGTTGCCAATCCGCAATTTTAATTCACGCTTTTCAAGATCATAGTATTTCAAAGCATTTTAGGTATAATAAAACACCGAACAAATTATCCAAGGCTTACTGTCGCTTTATATGAGTATTATCAGACCTGTCAAATCATCCGATCTTAATCAACTGATAGAATTATCAAAACTGGCTGGGCATGGATTAACCACTTTATCTCCAGATCCGGAACGCTTGAGACAGCAAATTAAATTATCAGAACGCTCTTTTAAGAAAATTGTCAGCGTTCCGCAACATGAATATTACTTGTTTGTACTCGAGGATAGTGAAAGCGGTAACGTCATAGGAACCAGTGCCTTGGAAGCTGCGGTTGGAACCAGCGAGCCTTTTTATACTTACAAAGTGGGCACAAATGTTCACTGCAGTCCGACGCTGGATATTTACAACCCCATGGAAATTTTGTTACTGGGTAACGATTACACCGGGGCGACTGAATTATGTACCTTGTTTTTATCTCCCGCCAATCGACGTGGGCTTAATGGCCGGCTGCTATCGAAATCAAGATTTCTGTTTATGGCACAGTTTAGAGAACGCTTTGCACAAAGAGTCATTGCCGAAATGCGAGGTTTTTCTGACGCTGATGGCCGCTCTCCTTTCTGGGATGCCTTAGGAAGTAAATTTTTCTCTTTGAGTTTTAGTGAAGCCGATCGCATCAGTGGTTTAGGATCGAATCAATTTATTGCTGAACTGATGCCCCGCTATCCGGTCTATGTGTCGCTATTACCCCAAGCGGCACAAGAGGTCATCGGCAAAACTCACCCTGATACTTACCCTGCGCTCAAATTACTCAAAAGAGATGGCTTCAGATACCATGGTTATGTTGATATATTCGATGCAGGACCCACCATTGAATGCTACATGGATAATATTTCGACTATCCAGTCATCGAAAATTTACCAAATAGAGATAACAGCTAAAAAAACCAACGAAACGCAAACGTATTTTATCAGCAACATAGAAAAAGAAGCTTTTCGGGCAACATTTGGCACATTGGAAAAATTATCTGATGGCCGAGTATTGCTTACACGCAATATGGCAGATAAATTAAACTTAAATGATGGTGACAGTGTCAGAGCAAGCCCCATTTAAGCTGCTCATTTAGCCTTAGGGCACTTCTATCAATTGATTATGTCCTTAAAAAAACATTCAATACAGGAGCCGATATGACGACTTTTGAAGTCAATTTTGATGGTATTGTAGGCCCCACCCATAATTATGCCGGCTTATCTCACGGAAATGTCGCATCACTGAACAATGCGAAAATCGCCTCTAGGCCTAAAGAAGCAGCCCTGCAAGGGCTGGCTAAAATGAAGGCGCTGTACGATAGGGGATTCAAACAGGGCATGATTGCACCGATGGAACGTCCTGATGTGCGAACGCTGAGAAGGCTGGGGTTTTCCGGTGACGATGGTGCCGTTATCGCAAAGGCGGCAAAAACTGCGCCGCAATTACTAATCGCTGTCTCCAGTGCTTCAAGCATGTGGACCGCCAATGCCTGCACCACATCAGCCAGTGCGGATACTGCTGACGGTAAGGTACATTTTACTCCGGCGAATCTGGCCAATAAATTCCACCGTGCCATTGAATGGCCAACAACTGCCAATATTTTAAAAGCAACTTTTGCTGATGAAAAATATTTTTTCCATCACCAAGCACTCCCTATGGGAGATCACTTTGGTGATGAAGGTGCAGCAAATTTCACTCGCTTGTGTGACCAATACGGCAAAAGAGGTCTAGAGTTTTTTGTTTATGGCAGACAAGCCTTTAATAGTTTTCAAGTTGCCCCCAGGAAATTCCCGGCACGCCAGACCCTCGAAGCTTCCCAGTCAATTTCACGTCTGCATCAACTCGATCCGGCACATACGGTTTTTGCCCAGCAAAATCCTCAAGTCATTGATCAAGGCGTCTTTCACAATGATGTCATTGCTGTCGGCAATAAAAATGTGCTGTTCTACCACCAAATGGCCTTTCTGGATACCTCAGCGGTCATTAATGAACTCCAGCGCAAATATCCAGGTAACAAAGAATTAGCATTTATCGAAGTTTCCCAGCATGATGTCCCGCTTGGCGATGCGATTAGCAGCTACCTTTTTAACAGTCAGTTGTTGTCTCTGGACGAAGATAAAATGCTCTTGGTCTGTCCGGGGGAATGTCGTGAAAACAGTCGGGTTAGCGCCTATCTTGACAAATTAATAAAAGCGCATAATTGTATTGAAGAAATACAAATTTATGATGTTAAACAAAGTATGCGAAACGGTGGTGGCCCTGCTTGTCTAAGGCAGCGTGTGGTATTAACAGCGACTGAACTCGAACATAGCAATCAACATTGTTTGATGAATGAAGTTAAATATGAGCAGCTTTGCCAGTGGGTAAACAAACACTATCGTGAACAAATCACTATCGATACGCTCATGGATCCTCAACTACTTGAGGAATCTAGACATGCCCTGGACGAACTCACGCAAATATTGCATCTGGGGAATATCTACCCGTTTCAACTTTGATGGTGTATTTAAAAAAGAAAATTATGTCAACCCTTTCCCTACCCATTCGTTATAAAACCTATCAATCATGGTATAAAGTAGAAATGGTATGTCCATTAATGTCACAATAGTGGGTGAAAACTGGCAACAACAGGAACGCTCTTCAAAATCTATGACGCATGTTGTTTCGGCTGAGAAACGCCAGATCATGAACGATTTTCTTGCTTCTGTGGAGAAGAGAGCTTTTGCCATAGCTAAATTGGCTGTCGGCAACCCTGAAGATGCTATCGAATTAGTACAGGAGTCCATGTTAAAACTGGTGCAGTTATACAGTGAAAAACCACAACAACAATGGACGCCTTTATTTTATAAAATACTTCAAAGCCGTATCAGAGATTGGTACAGAAGAAGCAAGGTGAAAAATCGTATTATTAGCTGGTTTAGCGGTCATGGTCAAAAGGATGATGACCAATATATCGACCCCATTGAACAAGCTGCAGCGCCTGAAAATATGGACCCTGCACAAAAAGTAACCACCGAACTGGCCAACAAACAACTGGAGTCGGCGCTAAAAACACTTTCTATCAGGCAACAGCAGGTTTTTCTGCTCAGGGCCTGGGAAGGTATGAGTGTAAAAGAAGCCGCTTTTGCCATGAATTGTTCAGAAGGTTCGGTAAAAACACATTATTCAAGAGCAATTCATGCTTTGCAAAAAATTATGCAGGAATGGGATCATGAGTAAACAATCTTTCGATGAAGAGCAGTTACTTTTTCAGGCAAAATCGCTGCTCGAAAATAACACCGAACATCTGGATATGCAAACAACCATGTCGCTTGAAAGAGCACGCACAGCAGCTTTGGATACGACGCCAAAATCCCATGTTGTGGCTATGGGCGATAGCCTGATACTGGAAAGTGGCTGGCAGAAAAAAGGGTTGATCTTAGCGGCGGGCCTGCTACTGATAGTTGCTACAATGCTGGTATTGAATAACCGTAATGCGTCCAAAGTGATTCTGGCTGAACCTATGTACTCCGACATTGAAATTTTAGGCGCATCTGAGTCACTGGATTTTTATAATGACCTTGAATTTTACCAATGGCTTGAATTAGATGATTCTTAAGATGAAGCCTTATATGATGAATTTAACATTTTTACTTTCAACCGTCTTAACGCTGGCCGGTAGTTATTCAAACAAACTTTTTGCAGCTGAAACTCATGCCGTAACCAATACAAATAGTATGAACGTCAGTACGGCGGAACCCAGCCTGGAATTGTTAATGTACCTAGGTGAATGGCAAGATAATTCCGGGCAAAGTGTTAACCCAGAAAATTTTGATAATGGAAAAAATTCTAACGACCAAAGAAATAAACAAGATGAAATTATTGTCATCAACACACACAAAAAAATGAAACAAGTAAAGCCCGATAATAAAAGCTTACTGCCGGAGAAAGAAAAATGAAATCATTCATGACTCAATTGATAAAAGTTTTTATCTTTGCGCTATTGATGACTTTTAATACTGTCACTCTGGCAGCTACGAGCGCCCCTTCATGGAATGAATTAAACCCTCAACAGCAGCAACAATTGACACGTTTTAAAAAGCAGTGGGATCAGTTGCCCGCCTTGTCTCGAAACAATGCTATCAGAGGCTTGGCATTGTGGCAGTCCATGGATAAGAGCCAGAAAAAGCGAGCGACAAAACGCTTTAAAAACTGGCGGAAAATGTCTCCGCAGCAACGACAAAAGATCCGTCAAACCTTTAGACGATATAAAAGCATGACACCATTGCAACGAGAAAGATTAAAACGTCAAAGAAAAAGATTTAATGCTTTACCGCCAGCAAAACGTCAGGATCTAAAAAATAGATGGCATAAAATGACGCCAGAACAAAGAAGAAAATTAAGGGGTAAAATAAGAGACAGAGTCAAAAGACGCCGCCATCGATAGCAACCGCCAGCCTACAAAAAAGCCACTGAATAGTGGTTTTTTCTTGGATGTCGCTCTCGTTCGCACCCTTTGCAAGGGAGGTTTCGTAGTACCATTCTTGGAAAGTAATATATGAGTTTACTATCAAACTTGGGCCGAGTTTTTCTGCGGCGGCAACATTCACTAACCAATCACTGACTTTGTTGTTTTCCAACGTCCATTCAGACCGGAAAACCGACAGGTAGGGAAACAGGCCCCCACCACACGCAC
>CAZKUH010000185.1:0-5253 GCA_964555895.1 uncultured Enterobacterales bacterium | reverse complement strand
AGAAATTAATAAAAGCAAATCCAATCCCCAGGATTTAACCGATTCCAATCACCAACATTAGTCAATCAAACTTCGATTTTGAAAAAATATCCAACTCACATAAAGCGATTGATATACGACGTTAATGTATGAGGTTTTTATCGATTTTTCAAGCTAGTTGAATACATATTCCAGCTTGAGGTGGCTTACTTAATTTACTTACAGTTCCCAACTTGTTTGATCTCATCCCGCCAACCTATCATAATAGCTACTTTCTGGGTGTTTCTGCAAGATTCAAAATTTTTAGATATTGTTGATTTTATCACACAAAGCAAAATTTGTATTCACGATTCAATCTTAATCTGCAGCGTCGAGTTTACTTTACGATAATGTCAGTTAAACTTGATACAGGCTACATAAAAAGAATCTGAATAAACAGCGACCAAACGCAAAAAAGTGACCGCAAATGCGATTGAAAATAGCCATAATGAGAGCTTAGAGGAATGTATGCATCAGCAATTGCCAAACGAAATTCTTAATGGTCTCCAAGGTATTCTTTCCCCAGCACAACTCAGTACGGATAAAGATGATCTGCAGCATTACGGTCGGGATTGGACTCGGTTTAATCCGGCCAATGCTGCGGCTATTGTTTTTCCGCGAAGTACTAAAGAAGTTCAGCAGTTGATATTGTTGGCGAATAAACTTAAATTTTCTATTGTCCCCTCCGGAGGGCGCACAGGTCTGAGTGGTGGCGCTACCGCCACTCGGTTTGAAGTGGTGCTTTCACTGGAAAAATTAAATAAATTAATTGCCATAAATACTGTAGATCAAACTTTATGTTGTGAAGCAGGGATGGTTACCGCCGTGTTACAACAACATGCAGCGCAGGCAGGATTGTTTTATCCCGTCGACTTTGCTTCTTCAGGGTCGAGTCAAATCGGCGGGAATGTCGCCACCAATGCGGGGGGGATAAAAGTCATCAAGTATGGAATGACCAGAAATTGGGTGGCAGGGCTTAAAGTGGTTACCGGCAAAGGAGATATTCTTGAGTTTAATAAAGGTCTTACAAAAAATGCCAGTGGTTATGATCTGCGGCATTTAATGATTGGTTCTGAGGGTACTTTAGCTGTTATTACTGAAGTCACTGTTAGATTAACTGGTATCCCGCAAAAACTCACGGTGATGGTGCTTGGTGTGGCAGAATTTGCAGATATGATGCATATCCTCAGCTACTTTCAACAACATATTGTTCTGAGTGCTTTTGAATTTTTTTCAGAGGAAGCATTGCAACATGTTTTAAAGCAACATAATTTACAAAGACCCTTTGCAACAAAAAGTTCTTATTATGCACTTTTAGAATTTTCAGCTGAGGACGAAACTATTGAACTGAAAGCAATGAATGGCTTTGAATATTGTATGGAACAAGGCTGGGTATTAGATGGCACACTGAGTCAGAATCAGTCCCAAGCAGCAGCGCTATGGGCCTTAAGGGAGCTTATTAGCGAAACAATTTCCATTCAACTACCCTATAAAAATGATATCTCCGTGATCGTCTCCAGGATTCCCAATTTTCTCAAAGAAGTGAATACACTGGTCAATACTGCTTACCCAGATTTTGAAATCATTTGGTTTGGTCATATAGGTGATGGCAATCTTCATCTGAATATTTTGAAACCACAGTCTCTAAGTGCAGCCGATTTTGTTGTTGCTTGTGAGCAAGTAAATGATGAAGTGTTTAAAATTGTAGCCAAATATCAAGGTAGTATTTCCGCTGAACACGGCATAGGATTATTAAAGAAACCCTATCTGCATTACAGCCGTTCACGAGTTGAAATTGAGATCATGAAATCAATCAGAAAAACATTTGATCCCAACGCAGTACTGAACCCCGGTAAATTATGGGATTGAATTGAAACTAAAGATTTGAAGACTGTAATTCAAGTTGACTAATGGTTTTGGAAAATAATTTTCTTTTAAATAGAAAATCACGTTTTTTCCCGCCAAGTTGACGCCAAAGCAGCGCGCATCGCAGGCCAAACATCAGCGCTGTTCGTACCTGTTTTTGAATAGCTTCTTCTTTTAGATATTTTGCTCGACCAGTGACCTGTATTTTCAACGGCAAGGTAGAAAGCGTATCTTTATAAAGTTCCGCAATGGCATCAGTCAATTGATAGGTATCTCTGTTAAAGAGTGTTTTTTGTTTGAGGATTTGTTCCAGACGACTGTGTAGTATGGCCGTCAGTTCTTCATTTTTCATTAATTGGGCCTGTAAGCTGATTAAATTGGCTACATAACGCCCAATATCCATATTTCTTTTACCCGATGGGTAGAGTTGTTCTAACAATAATTTCAAACCGGGACGAATATTAGAAATACCACCAAAAACGTCTTCGGTAGTCTCCGGTACTAGGTTAATAATACTACTGACCGCAATTTCTCTCACATTATTTTCAATGAAACCTTTGTGAGCAAGATCGTGAACCATACCGGCGGCTTGACAACATCCGGCTAATGCAATGATTTGATTGTTTAAGTTGTTATCGTACATAAAATTATTTCATCTTGTATACTTAAGTTAACGGAGCCTTTTGATTATATCTTTTTTCAATAATTCCGCCACCAATACACCGATCCTGTTGATAAAAAACGATACTTTGCCCCGGTGTAATAGCTCTCTGAGCTTCATCGAAATACACTATTACGCGGTTGTTTTCAATGCGAAACTGACAATTGACATCAGCTTGTCGATACCTTATTTTAGCCCCACAGTTGTATACTTCCTTATTACTTTGCAACGGTGAATAACCAGCGATCCAGTGTAATTGAGAGGCGTCCAAAGCGTTGTGAAAATTAGCTGGATGATCGTGACCCTGTGCCACGATTAATTCATTGTCATCCAGTAATTTATCGATAACAAACCATGGTGTCTCTGCAGCATGTTTTAAACCGCCAATCTTCAAGCCTTTACGCTGACCCAAAGTATGATACATCAACCCTTGGTGTTGTCCAATAACCTCACCCTCAAGCGTCTTTATGTTACCAGGATTTGCGGGTAAATAATGTGACAGGAATTCAGAAAATCTTCTCTCGCCAATAAAACATATACCAGTACTGTCTTTTTTTCTGGCATTGGTAAATCCTTGTTCAGCGGCGATTTTACGCACTTTATCTTTGGCCAGTTCTCCCACAGGAAATAATGTTTTGCCCAGTTGTCGCTGACCCAGTGTGTAAAGGAAATAAGTTTGATCTTTATTACTATCAACACCGCGTAACATACAAAGGGTGTGATTGTGCTGGCTATCAAGTGTTTTTGTTAAATTAGCAGTGTGAGCAGCCTTTGCACTTTCTGTTAGAAATGAGCTTCGGGCATAATGCCCGGTGGCAATAATATCTGCGCCAATTTGTAAGGCATAGTCCAGAAATGCTTTGAATTTAATCTCTTTATTGCACATGATGTCTGGATTAGGGGTTCTGCCTGCGGCATATTCTTCGAGAAAATAGCTAAACACGCTATCCCAGTATTCTGCCGAAAAATTTACCGTGTGTAATGGGATGTCAAGTTGATCACAGACAGATTGTGCATCCGCAAGGTCTTCCGCTGCGGCACAATATTCGTCGTTATCATCTTCTTCCCAGTTCTTCATAAACAGACCTTCTACTTGATAACCTTGTTGTTGCAGAAGGAAAGCTGAGACAGATGAATCAACACCACCGGACATGCCAACGATGACCCGCGTTTCTTTATTCATAAAGTAATAAATCTAATTTTCTATGGGAATGATTTTATCATAAATAATCGCCAACAATAAACCTCAACTCTCAGAAATTGTCTGCATCAATCGAGTTTGCAAACGTTTGTGGCACTCTAAAACTACGGAGTTGACGAAGTTTCTCGCCATTGCCCAGGTTGAAGTGCGCCGAGCGACCAGCATCCTATAGCGACTCTTATCAAACGCAGTGTCGGATAACCAACAGCAGCTGTCATTCGGCGCACCTGACGGTTTTTGCCTTGCTGGATGGAAATTTCTAACCAGCTGTCTTGTATGTTTTCGGGCCGGGTGCCCACCGACAGGCCGATGACGCCGGGCGTGGCCAGGGCCTGGTCGTAGAGCGCACGCAGGGTTTCCACGTCGGCATAGGTGTTGGTGTAGGCCTGGAAGTAGGCCAGGAACTTGCGCGCACCGGTGCGCTTCGCCAGCACCGCGCGGCCGGCCTCGAGCTGTTCGGCCACCGGCGCCGGCTGGCGGCCGTGGGGGCTGAAGGAGACGTTGTTGCAGAAGGTGCAGCCGCCGCGGCCCTTGCTCCCGTCGCGGTTGGGGCAGGTGAAGGCCGCGTCGATGGCCAGCTTGTGCACCCGCTCGCCGTGGCGGGCGAGCAGATACTGGCCGAAGGTGTAGACCACGTCCGACAGGCGCATCAGCCCACCTCGTCCAGCACCCGGCGGCGGAATTTCACGTTGAAACGGTTGGCCAGATCGGCGCAGGCGGCGATGTCCACCCCCGGCAGGCCGTCGATGGCGGTGAGGGTGATGTCGGCGATCTGCTCGCGGGCGCAGAGGATGAACTCCAGCAGCTCCGGCCAGGCGCCGGGCGCCGGCGGCCGGCAGTGTTCGTCGTAGAGGGCTTCGTTCTGGGCATTGAGGGAGATGGACAGGGCGTCCACATGGCGGGCCAGTTCCGGTGTCACGTCGCGCCCTTCGCGCAGGTTGGCCAGGCCGTCGGTGTTGACCCGGATGCGCCGGGCGCCCCGGGCGCGCAGCGCCGCCGCCGTCTCCAGCAGGGTGTCGAGCCGCAGGGTCGGCTCGCCGAGGCCGCAGAACACCACCTCGTGATAGTCGCGCGGATCGCCCAGCGCCGCCAGAATGGCACCCACGTCCGGCTCCTGGTGCAGGCGCAGCAGGTAGCCCTGCACCGTCCATTGCCGGTTGAACTTGGGGCAGAACCGGCAGCGCAGGGTGCAGCGGCTGGTGAGGTTCAGATAGCCGTTGCCGTGCAGGCGGTAGGCGATGACCTCGGGATCTGCCACGCGTTCGGTCTGGCGCTGCATCTGGGTCTCTGGCAATCCGGGATCCCCCTGTGGCCGGACAAGAAGGGCATACTGTAATGCCGGGGAAAATCCGGGATGTTGACCTGGATCAGGGTCGGGCCATGCCGCTCAAGTCAGGCGTCCTGCTGGCCGATATTGCCAGGGCATGCCTGACATCTTCCGGAGAACACCCATGCCCGGCGCGGCGCTGTTTCAGGCGAAGGATTTTAAATCCATTCTGAATACACT
>CAZKUH010000184.1:0-5254 GCA_964555895.1 uncultured Enterobacterales bacterium | reverse complement strand
AATTTTTTCGCAAAAATTATCGCTTGCTCGAGAGGTTCTTCGACAACTTTAGTCACTATGCCGAAACTTTGGGCTTTCTCTGCTGAAAATTTCTCTGCCGTCATCGCCAAGATCATGGCATCATCTAATTTCACTTTTTCCCTCAAACTTATCGTCCCACCCATGTCAGGAATTAAACCCCATCTTGATTCCATTATTGAAAAAGAAGCATCCGTACTGGAAAAAATAAAATCGGCACCCAGTGCTATCTGCAAGCCTCCACCCCAACAGCGCCCATGAACACAAACAATCACCGGCACAGATAACGATCGCCAGCCAACAGCGACGTATTGTGCTAGATTAGCCTGTCCAGGCCACCATTTCCACAATAGCTTAGCCGCATTCAAAGGTTTTTGCATCACTGATTTAAGATCAAGACCCGAACAAAAATCATCACCTTTGGCATCAATCACCACCACGCGGATTGATTTATCTTTAGCAATCAACTTAATGACATTTTTAATGGCGTAAAACATTGGCATATTCAGGGCGTTGAGTTTATCAGGACGATTGAGTGTCACTCGCGCAATATTTTTCTCTCTATGTAGCAGACATAAACCAGATTGGATAATAGCGGGCATGATGTTCCTCAAATACTTTTATTTGTAAATTAAACTGACTTCGAACATGGATTCATATTAATATTCAGCTTAGAAGCTCATTTTGTCATATTTAGGCCGACATGCCCAACTTCATCTATCATCCACCCACTCACCCCACCGAAATCTTGTTTGATGACAAAGAAATAATTATTGTTAACAAACCTTCAGGCCTACTCAGTGTTCCCGGCAGGTTACCGGAACATCAGGATAATTTAATCGGGCGAATGCAAGAAAGTTTCGGCAAACTCCACTGTGTTCACCGCTTGGACATGGATACGTCAGGCATTATGATATTAGCTCGCAACAAAAAAGCGCTATCTCATCTCTCGAAACAATTCCAAAACCGCTCGATAAAAAAAGTCTACCAAGCCATTGTCTGGGGAGTACCAGAACCAGCAACAGGTGAAATCAACCTGCCATTGATAACTGATTGGCCTAATCGACCAAGACAAAAGATATGTCACGACACCGGAAAATCATCACAAACAAAATACCGGCTGCTTAAACAAATACAGGGAAAAGGTTATCTTGCGATCTATCCTGTCACTGGCAGATCACATCAAATACGCATTCATCTGCAAGCCATTGGACATCCAATTTTGGGTTGTCGATTTTATGCTCACCAAAATGCGCTTAACGCGGCTGACAGATTATGTTTACACGCGAGTGAAATTAACTTTGAACATCCAATACACATGAAAAAAATTAAAATCAATTGCGCTGCTTCTTTCTGGTTCAATGAAGTGGAGGATAATTAAAGGATGCCTCTATTAATTACTTGTGCCCTTAAGCGGCTCTTGTTTCAATATGATTTCATTCATCAGCTCTGTCCTTAACGCACCTTCAGCTATAACAGCCAATGGACCATAATTTGGGTGATCGATACCAAAATACCATTGCGTTGATGAAAGTATTTCTACTTTTTCAGCCTCTGTAAAATCAAAAAATATAAAATGTACCGCCGATGTTTTATCCGTTGAGGAACGCTCCAGATCCGGATTGACTTTAGGTAAAAATCGACGGAGTCCCTGTTTGTCGGTACCAAACCACAAGGTATCCTCAATACCCGTTAATTCAGCCAGACAACGCTTCCTTTGTTCGGCATCGACATATTCGATCATCATGGTGGCCCGCCAGCCATTTCCATCAGGTATCAGCGGGTTATAAATATCCAGTTCTTGCTGAATACCATCCGCTTCAAAAATTTTCTCAATGCGTAACATTTCCTGAACTTGATATTGCATGGTTAATCGGGATTCAAAATAGAGCACCACATGCTCACCAAGGTGAAATCGTCTGCCAACTTTATGAGCCATCACCTGTTGCCGGAATTCATTTCTTTGGGTCGAGTAATCTTCCAATGAAAGTAAATCTTGTTTTTTTAATCTCATAACGGTTCCCTCGGTCATCAGTTAGTTTAAAATTTATAATCCGTAAGCCTGTTTCAACAGCACCAGTGGATGAATGCTTTTTTCAGGCGCGTCTGCAATATGCGCCAGGTGAGCCGCCGCCATGGGACAATCACTGGTGATACTGTCTGGTTTTGCCTGGTTGATTTTTCTCACCACAGGGCGCGCAATTTTTTTTGCATGAGGCCAGGTTTCCTTGCGCACGCCATAGGTACCATCATGCCCAGAACAACGGGCAATATGCACAATTTGTTGGTGCGGTATAAGAGACAGAATATCCTGGGTTTTGTTACCAAAATTCTGTACCCGTTGATGACAAGGTTGATGATAAAAAATGGTACCAAATTCACCCTGAAACACTGTATTAAGTTGAGAATTTTTGTGTAACGTCCACAAAAATTCAAATGGATCAATGAAAGCATCGGCAACCAATTTTAATCCGGCATCATCGGGAAGCAGCAACGGCAGTTCTTGCTTGAACATCAACACACAAGACGGTACGGGTGAAGTAATTTTCCATCCAGATTCAGCCAAAGGAATCAAAGTGGTTTTATTTTTTTGCCAATAACCTGCCGCCGAGTCCAGATCGCCTAACTCCAGTTTTGGCATTCCGCAACAAGCCGCTGTCTTAATACGCTGGGTCGGTATCTTGTTATGTACGAGAACAGCTTCCAGGGCTTCGACAATACCTGGTTCATTATAATCACCATAACAAGTAGCAAAAACAGCCACTTTGTTGGCTGACTGCGGTTGCTCATTTTGATATTTAATATTTTTTAATTTTTTGTACGGCGGCAGATGTGCTGCAGTATCGACATGCAAGACACTATCAAGGATTTTCCTTCCAACTTTACTGCGATTAACCGCATTAACCACATCCACCACCACAGGAATTGTCGCTAATTTACCCACGGTCGTTGTATTAGTCAGTATTTTTTTATAAACAGGGGTTTTACCTTTCTTAAATTCAACTGCCTTTGCTCGAAGCATTAAATGGGGGAAGTCAACGTTCCACTCATGGGGTGGAACATAAGGACATTTAGTCATATAACACAAATCACATAGATAACAATGATCCACCACACGCTGGTAATCCTTGGGATCAACTGTATCCATTTCCAGAGATTCAGACTCATCAATCAGATCAAAAAGGGTAGGAAAAGAATCACACAAACTCACACAGCGCCTACATCCGTGACAAATATCAAAAACTCGATACAACTCCTTGTTAAAGGATTTTTCATCATAGAAATCATCTGTTTTCCAGGCGATTGCATGCCTAGTCGGTGCGCTTAAACCGCCCTCTTTTCTGCCTTCACTCATAGGTGATTTTCCTTTTAAAGGAGAGAAGAGCCATCAAATAATCGATGTTTTTTGATGGCTCTTGAGACCTGCTAATCCAAAGTATCCAGAGCTTTCTGAAATCGATTAGCGTGGGAACGCTCTGCTTTACCAAGCGTTTCAAACCAATCCGCTATTTCGTCAAAACCTTCATCACGCGCATCTTTCGCCATGCCGGGATACATATCGGTGTATTCGTGAGTTTCACCAGCAACCGCAGCCTTTAAATTATCAGACGTACCGCCAATAGGCAAGCCCGTTGCAGGATCGCCCACTTCTTCCAAATATTCCAGATGCCCATGAGCATGACCGGTCTCACCTTCAGCTGTAGAGCGAAAAACTACTGCAACATCATTATATCCTTCAATATCTGCTTTTCCGGCGAAATAAAGATAACGACGGTTAGCCTGTGATTCACCTGCAAAAGCATCTTTCAGGTTTTGCTCGGTTTTACTTCCCTTGAGATCCATAGTATTACCCTCTTTGTTTTAGTTGAAAATTAAAAGACTAAACCCTATACAAATAGTAATTTAATAGCAAACAGCTGCTTTGTACAATTAATCTTTTTAACCGATGTGATAGACAAAAACTATCGGAATAAAGTATGCCATAAAAATACCGGCATATCTCTTTTTATCAGCAAGTTAAACAAATATAATGCAACCTGAATCCTAGACAACAGAGGTCGATAATTCAACTAAAGCGCAATCATTACAACGAGTTAAAAGGCATACCCATACCACCTGAAGATACAGGTTTCAGATGGCGTAGACTTTCAAATACTAAAACTCATCCATAGACAATCGATTCCATCAAGCGCCATATGTATCAACAAGCCGATGGCAACCAACCGTAATTTTTTTGGCAACAACATTAAAAAATAAATGGCAATCGCATAAATAGAATGGAGTGGGTGGAAACCAACGCTACATCGTGAGGGATCAAAAATGGGTGTTGCAAAAAGATGGTCTAAATCAACCAACATTGTAGAAAACATAATTAACCAGGCTCTAATCCAGTGAGTCCTGTAAAACAATCTGGCTGCAAATGCCGGAACAAAAATATGTAATATCAGGTGAACAATGGTTCTAAACATAAAATAAACTTGTAATGACGTTAAAAAATAAATCGCTTAGGTACTGTAGTCGGTGCTTAATTATTGGATTTTCTGCTTTGTTTTCTTTTTAACGCCTGTTCCCAACGTAATTTTTCAACCTCAGTTTCAGGTACAAAAGCTTCTATTTCGCAGGAATGCCCTTCAATATCGACTGCAACCATGGTGAAATAACTGGAATTAGTATGGCAAACGGCACCAGTCTGCAAATCTTCAGAAATAACTCGAATACCAACCTCCATTGAGGTTCGTCCAGTATAATTAACCGCAGCTTTTAAAAACAACATCTCACCAATACGAATAGGTTGCTTAAATAACACCTTGTCCACAGACAGGGTCACAACATATTTACCACAAAACCGCATAGCACAAGTATAAGCCACCTTGTCCAGCAATTTGAGCAACTCCCCTCCATGCATATTCCCACCAAAATTACTCATATCCGGCGTGACTAAAACTGTCATTTCTGTTTCATGGGTTCTTGAAATCATAATGTCTCCAGTGAAAAAAACACGGCTTATTAATTTGCATCAAAAAATGCTCCACTTCAGAATCATTGGGCATTTCAATAACAAAAGAAATATTCCCACAATGGCAACCACCATTTACCTTGTTTATTGCTGCTTCTTTTTTACGCATAATGAGCTCATAGGTAGGTACTTAAGGGAAAATACAACACAAAAAAGAGTTATCCTTCCGACCGAAGTGGAGGAAACTTCCAGTTGTAACAGTGCTACCGGAGCAAGATC
>CAZKUH010000183.1:0-5256 GCA_964555895.1 uncultured Enterobacterales bacterium | reverse complement strand
GCACTGGAGAGCGGCCCGCTTGTGCGGGTTATGCCTGTTATTAACCTGAATATTTATGTTCCTGGGCGCGGCAAATTTTTCATTACATTTTTTAGCGGTTCAATCTTTCTCGCGTGGCGAGTTTCCTAAGAATATCCCCTATATGAAAGATCCTGAATTTCGTACTTATTTTTTCTTTTATTTATCTGTGACTATTTTTGTGGGTATTATTTTATTCTTGGATCAGCAATATTCGAGCATTTTCCAGGATTTTGAACAATCGCTTTTCCACGTCATCTCCATCGGTACTTCAACCGGCTTCAGTATTGACAACTTTCAAGGCTGGCCTGGTATGTTACCCATGTTTTTAATTCTGATTAGTTTCGTTGGTGGTTGTGGCGGCTCATCAGGTGGCGGCATGAAAGTGATGCGAATATTGCTGCTGGTAAAACAGGGCTGGCGTGAAGTGCAGCGTTTGATCCACCCCAATGGGGTGTTTTTGATAAAATTAGGCGAGCGAGCGGTTCCGGAAAAAGTCGTAGAATCGGTCTGGGGGTTTTTTGCTACTTTCATCGCTTTGTTTATTTTAATGCTACTTTTACTGTTAGCCGATGGACTTGATGTAGTTTCTGCTTTTACCGCTGTTGCTGCCAGCATTAATAATATGGGACCGGGTTTGAATAAAGTGGCGGCAAATTACAAAGAAGTCAGTGATTTTGGCAAATGGGTATTGAGTCTGGCCATGTTAATGGGACGCCTTGAAATATTCTCATTGCTGGTACTTTTTTCCCCCGCTTTCTGGAAAAAATAACAATCAGCTATCCAAGCTATTTATGGTATTTTAATTTCCATACTTTATTGTCAGTCACTGAAGATAGATTTGTGGCTTGCCATCAGGTTGGGTATAAAATCGTTTATAACTCCACTGATACTGTGCCGGAGCCAGGCGAATGAGTGACTCCATGGCTTGATTAATTTTCAACGATATTTCTGCTGTTGTCTTATCTACAGATAGCTCGGGTATGGGTTGCATGATCAGTTTAAAGCCTTTTTTTGTTCTGAGCACACAGGTCGCTAAAACCTCTGCCTGAGTTTTCTGATATATTCTTGCAGCTAATACCATAGTCCAGGCAGGTTGATTAAAAAAAGAAACGAATATCCCGGCACTTTTAGCTGGCTCTTGGTCGGGTAAAATAGCCGTTACCGAACCGCTTTTGATCGCCTTTAACAATTGTTTGATTCCTGTAGCAGACGCCGGGTATAACGCAGCCCCCTCTTTTTCCCGATTGGTTTTAATGAGTATATCCAGCGATTTCATGCGAGCAGGTTTATACATGGCCACAAAAGGGTATTGTGGCAAGATAAACTGTGGCAGCAATTCCCAATTACCCAGATGAGGCGTAAATAATAATACCCCTTTTCCTTTGGCGTGAGCCTGATGCAGCCACTGCTCCCCTTCAATCTCCAAATGAAATTTTTGTCTCTTTGCTATAGGTGCAAGCCAGGTTATAGCCAGTTCTGTGACTAATTCCCCGCCAGAAATCAAGGTAGCCCTAGCCAGTGCGGTTGCTTTACTTTTATCCAATTCGGGTAAACAGTGTTGAATATTTGTTAAGGTAAAATGACGCTGTTTATTGGAAAGCAACCAAGCGATGCGACCTATGAAACGACCGATTAGTCGATTAATCTTTAATGGTAATCGGCTGAAGATTTTTAGCAGTAATACTGAGAATTTTTCTTTCAGCGGGATTTGAGCATTTGGTATTCGCACTTAAAGTTCAACACTTAAAATTTAACTATTTACTAGATTGTAAGGTTTTGCCCGTTGGCGTCAATTTATTCTCACTATATTTTTCAATGTTGGATATTTATACCCTTAATCATTCAAATGCCACCACAGCACAGGTTCCTCGCATTTTTAATGCCGCGTTAATTTTCTCAATCTACATTTCAACATATCACGGGTATAGTATATAATTAAAACATTAAACCTCAATGAGAATCATTTTGATTAAGCCGCCTAGCCTGCATCCGGTCACTGTTGTTGATTTTCGTGCTCTCACAGCAGATGTATTTGCAGCTAAATTACAGCTCTCTACTGAGAGCAATTTTCATTTTTCTGCCGGACAGTATTTGAATCTTGCTATCGACAAAGAAGATAAACGGCCTTTTTCAATCGCTTCAACGCCCGATAAATTACCCTACATTGATTTACATATCCAAAGACAACCTGAAAACCCTTTTACTGAAGAAGTTCTTCGACGCCTAAAACTTGCCGAACCGCTAGCCATAGAGGGGCCGTTTGGGCAATGCGCTTACCCGCATAAAATAACGCCTCATAGCAATAAACCCTGGGTTTTTATTGTCGGGGGTACTGGTTTTGCTCCAGCCAAAGCCATACTCGAAACCAGTTTTGACAAACAGCCTTTGCTGCATGCACATTTATTTTGGGGTGTTGGCTCTGAAAATGAACTCTATGCCAAAGAGTTACCGCAATCCTGGAATGAAAAACAACACTTTTCTTTCCATCCGGTCATTTTTAATCCCAATGCCAAATGGCAGGGACTCATCGGTCTAGTGCACAAAGCAGCTATGAATGCTTTAGCAAATCCTTTAAAGTCTTACGAATATTATTTAGCCGGTTCGGCGGAAATGGTGTTGGCTGTTTACGAGGATCTGCAAATAAGTGGCGTGGCTATGGAGCAGATTCATGGTGACATGCTCGATTTAATGCGAGCCGATGGCACCTTGGTTTAATGCTGATGTAACGTTCAGCTTCTCCATAAAAGTATTAATCTAAATGCAGGATAAGTCATTTTATGTCATCGGAAACAGCAATAAAAAGGGCTTCATATTGAAGCCCTTTTTATTTTCGAAGTAACCTGAATCCTGGATAAGTATTAAATCGCTATAGCCATTTTCATTTTTTTCATGGCGTTAGCTTCAAGTTGACGGATTCGTTCGGCAGAGACACTATATTTTGTCGCAAGATCGTGTAAAGTCGCTTTGGTATGACTCAACCAACGGCTTTGTAGAATATCTTGGCTACGGTCATCCAGGTTTTTTAAGGCTTGGTGCAAACTTGAATTTTGTTGTGCTTCCCAGTCATCATTTGCCACCTGTGTGGCTGGATCTGCGGTAGAAAGATCTTCAAGATAATAAACCGGCGCGGAACCATTATCGTCATCATCTGCACTCGGCGCATCAAATGCGGCATCATGGGCTGATAACCGTTGCTCCATCCGCAACACTTCTTTCGGATCAACATTTAATTCATCTGCGATGAGCTGCACTTCTTCTTTATTCATCCAACCGAGACGTTTTTTGGCACTTCTTAAATTAAAAAATAATTTGCGTTGCGCTTTGGTTGTCGCCACTTTCACAATACGCCAGTTACGTAACACATATTCGTGAATTTCGGCTTTTATCCAATGCACGGCGAAAGAAACCAAGCGCACACCAAATGCAGGATCAAAGCGTTTAACCGCTTTCATTAAGCCCACATTACCTTCTTGAATCAGATCTGCCAGCGGCAATCCATAACCTCTATAATTTCTGGCGATATGCGCGACAAAACGTAAATGTGACATAATTAATTGTCGAGCCGCTTCTAAATCATCACATTGATGTTGGCGTTCAGCCAAAACTTTTTCTTCTTCGGCACTCAGCATGGGAATGCTGTGAATAGCCTGCAAATATGCCTCAAGACTACCTTGAGTCAGCACTAATGCCTTTGATTGCAACTGATTCTTAGTCACGGCAGAAACCTCTGTTGAATTGTGCTTGTAATTTGGGTCCGTTATCATAACAGAATCCTCCTATTAGCTCCAAACTTTAATACTGATTGGACCAGTTTAAAGGGGAAAAGTTCCTTGAAATATAAACGTTTAACACTAATATGGGCTATTTAATAAATTTCAAGGGCATTTTGGCGAATTGGCTGCGAAATTATGTCCATGACACCTGGAAATATAGATAATTTGTGGCAAATTTCAACTATAAATGCCTCATTAACCCGGTTCTATTTTATTAATATGACGTGTTACGGCTGTCCAGGAACCGAGCCAGCCCAAAGTTGCACCTGAAGCCAACAGAATAAAAACTTCTTTAAAAGACATGCCGCTTAACTGAAATTGACTGGCATAGGTTTGGGCCAGATGCGCGACAGGTTCTTTCAAAAAACTCAAAGTGATAATGACCATGAGCCAGGCGAGCAAGGCGCCGCCCAGACCAAACCAGATGCCGCTATATAAAAAGGGCCGCCGGATAAAATGATTGGTTGCGCCCACCAGCTTAATTACTTTAATTTCATCCCGTCGATTCTGAATAGCCAGGCGGATGGTATTGCCTACAACAAGAATTACTGCCAGCGCAAAAATCACGCCTAACGCCTGCACCACTCGTTGGGCTAGATCCATCATTGCATGAAGACGTTTTATCCATTCCAAATCTAATTGTGCTTTATCGACCAAACGCAATTTTTTTAACTCGGAAAGTAAAGTTTGCGCCGACTCAGCCGCAGCGTAAGCCGCAGATGGTGTTACCACTAGGATATAAGGTAACGGATTTTTATCGAGATATTTTAAAGCGTCACCAAAACCTGAACGTTGTTCGAATTCTTTAAGTCCTTGCTTTGGTGAAATTTTTTCCACCTTGATAATGTCCTGTCGCATCGACAAATTATTGACCAGCTTGCGCACTACAATTTCAGCGGTATTGAGTTTCAAATATAACGAGATACGGCTGGCTTTATCAAAACTGGGCGTTAACTGTTGCGTGTTTTTTAAAAAAACCTGCAAACCAGCAGGTAAGGCCAAGGCAATGGCCAAGACGGTAATGGTCATTAAAGAAGTGGCTGGCGTTGCCAACAATTCACTAAAACTTTTGCTCAGTTCCTGTCGATGATGACGTAACCACATGGCTGCTTTCGCTTTTATACCCGGTCCAACATTGCTTCTCGCACCTCTTGGCCTCGAAGTATCTATCTTTTTAACCATGTAAATTCGCCTCATTTTGTTGCTTATCGAGGGGTTGGGCATTTCCCAGACCATCGGTAATCAAGGCACCGTCTTTTAAGGTTAATATGCGATGGTGCATCCGTGCGATAAGGCTGAGATCATGGGAGGCAATGAGTACCGTGACCCCGACTTTATTAAATTGCTCAAAAAGATTCATGATTTCTGCTGAAAGTTCGGGGTCAAGGTTACCCGTCGGCTCATCAGCCAGTAACACACTCGGTTTGTTCACCACCGCCCGTGCAATTCCGACTCGTTGTTG
>CAZKUH010000182.1:0-5278 GCA_964555895.1 uncultured Enterobacterales bacterium | reverse complement strand
TGGTCTATTGCCTTGTTGATCATCGTCAATGTACTGGTTGCCCTCTATATGGATGACCTGCCAAAAGAAGATAAGTTAGCGGTACTCTTACTCCACCGTTCCTTTGGCTTGTTAATTTTGGAATTGATTGTCATCCAGTTTTTTTGGATTTTATTCAAACCTGCGCCTACAGCGTTAGAATCGTTGCCCGCTTTTGAGATTAAAGTGAGTAAAATTGTTCAACGCAGTCTCTACTGGCTGATGTTTTTAGTGCCTCTTTTCGGTTATTTACAAACAATCACCGCAGCTAAAAGTGTCAGTTTTTTCAATCTTTACACTTTGCCACCCGTTATGGCTGAAAATCCGCTATTACACGAAATTTTTGAAGAGTCACATGAAATACTGGCCTGGACATTGGTTGCGTTGTTTTCTTTGCATATCGCTGCAGCTATCAAACACCTGTTACAAAAAGACGGTATCTTTGAAAGAATGTGGTTTCGAGGCTAACGCAAGCCCGAGTTATTTATAGCCCTCTTTGCCATTCCTGGCGAAGGGGAGCTGAAGCAGGGTTTGATAAGGCTTGCCGGATCTGTTGTAACATTCGATCTTTGTCTCTACCAAGAATTCCTTTCAGCACCAGATAATTTGAAGCGTGATCACTCCGAAATATGGTTTTTTCAAGTTGCAGCGTTTCGAGAAAGAGCTGCATTTCTGCAAACAATTCATGCTGTGTCAACTGGGCAAAATCACCGCTAAATCCCTGCTGAAATCGTTCCAGACCCAGCGGAAAAGAAACCACCAGTGTCGAGAGAAAATCCGGCTGACATTCATTCATAAGCAGGGCAGAATTTTCAGCGTGTTGTTGCCAGTATTTTTGACCACCCAGGCCATTTAAAATCATTACCGACGTTTTAATACCAGCATCTTTAAGTTTTAATAATGCCTCCCTTTGACTGAGATAACTCTCGCCTTTATGCACAAAACTCAGCACCTGATCGTCGCCTGATTCACAGCCCACGTACACCATTTTCAGACCAAGTTCTCTTAAAGAACACAGTTCAGCAACCGTTTTATTTTTTATATTTCTGGGCAGGCAATAACTGGAAATTCTTTGAATGTGTGGCAGGTGCTGGTTGATTAGCATTAAGACCGCTTGCAATCTACGCACTGATAAAGTCATGGCATCGCCATCTGCCAGAAATATTTTATTAATCCCCGCCTGGCTTTTAATACCGGTCTGCAAGTCATTTTCAACTGTTTTTATATTTCTAAAGCAAAATTTCTTCTGTGGCTGGGTGTACATTTCGCAAAAAGTACATTGATTCCAGGAGCAGCCATTGGTGATCTGCAAGATAAGTGAACGCCATTCGCTGGGTGGTCGAAAAACAGGTTCGATATAGTTTACTCTCATGTCATTTCTCCAAAGCTTAGGGCGTTTAAGGCGCTACACTCTGCATTAAAAAACCGGTTAGTAAGGCGGCATAAGTGCCGACGGCATAACCAAGAACCGCAAGCAGAACACCAACCGGAGCCAAAGAAGGATGGAATGCAGCAGCGACCACGGGTGCAGAAGCGGCCCCACCAACATTTGCCTGGCTGCCCACCGCGAGGAAAAAGAAAGGGGCTTTTATTATTTTTGCTACAATCAACAACAAAATAGCATGAATAGAAATCCAGATTAAACCAACCACAAATAATCCAGGATTATCAGAAATAGCCAGCACATCCATTTTCAAGCCGATGGTTGCTACCAAAATATAAATAAAAACAGAACCCACCTTTGAGGCGCCGACTCCTTCCAAGCGCTTTACTCTGGTAAACGACAAGGCCATGCCAATCGTCGTAGCAATGACGATTAACCAGAAGAACTGACTGGAGAAATTTGAACTTTTCATACCAGGTAAAGCGGAAAAATAGCCTGAAAGGTTATCGGCTCCCCAGTGAGAGAAGCCAACCACAGCAAAAGCTATGGCAAAAATCGCCATCAAATCATTTAACTGGGGAATTTTAGCGTGTTTTAAATGAAAGGCTTCCACGGTATGCTGTAACTGGGTTATCGACGAACTATCAGCACCATTTTTAGCATCAATACTTTTAGCTCTGGCAGCAAATACCAGTAAAATTGCCATCCAGATATTGGCGACAATGATATCAACGGTGACCATCATTGAAAACATTTCATCGCCTACATGATAAATTTCCTTCATCGCAGTCTGATTTGCGCCACCACCTATCCAGCTACCGGCAATGGTTGTCATACCCCGCCAAACAGCATCCGGCCCATGACCACCGACCACATCCGGGCTAATCATTGACATCACTAAAATGGCAATGGGGCCACCAATAATGATACCTACCGTACCCGTAAAAAACATAATCAATGCCTTAGGTCCTAGAGCAATAATCCGTTTCAGGTCAATACTTAAAGTGAGTAATACCAAGCTGGCTGGTAATAAATATCGTGATGCAACAAAATAGAGCTGAGATTTTTTTGCATCGACCAAACCGAAGCTATTGAGCAAAGATGGCAGGAAATAAGCGACTAAAATAACAGGCACCCATTTATAAAAACGCTGCCAAAAAGGGATATTGCTGTTTGAGGTCCAAAAGATGAGGCCCAGCATAGCCGCAAGGATACCGAACAAGGTGGCGTCATTGGTGATCATATAATTGTTATCTCTGTTAGTCGTAGTTGAACTAGGTTCGTGCAGGTTAAGTGTTAATTATTGTTACTATGCCCGAAGTTGCTTGAGGGATCAAAAGTTGCTTGCAAATTAATAAGGATTTACCATGATATCAGATATTACGCTACTCTCTGCGGCGATGCCGTAAAAGGACAATTGAATGTTTGAAAACAGTTACTGGTGGATAAAATTATTACACATCACCTTTGTTAGCATCAGCTTGTTATTATTTTTCTTTCGTGCTGTCCTGACAATAAAGCGCGTCCCTTGGCAAAGTCAATGGCCTAAACTCAACATCATCCCGCATATTAATGATACGTTGCTTTTCATTAGCGGATTTGCCCTGGCCTATATCACACAGACTTCATTGATCCACGGTTGGCTTTCTTTTAAGCTATTGTTATTGCTGCTTTACATCTTCAGTGGGATCTATACCCTGAAAATTGCGCAAACCCGAAATAAAAGGATAACTGGCATGATCATCGCCATAGCCACAGTGAGCTGGATGATCAATATAGCGCTGACCAAACAAATTTTTTAAATATTATAAGTCATATTAATAAAATCTGACTTATTTTCAAACTATTTGTGCAATGTGTACGACTAACCCAGCAGGGAAAACAAACCTGTAACCGAAGGCATGTTTAAAAAAAGCGATTGGCAATTAATACAAAAGGCTTTAGCGGGCTCTGAATCAAGTTGGGGTAAATTGGTAAAACGCTATCAAGCGGAGATATACAACCACGCCTTGAGAATGACCGTCATTGAAGCAGACGCTCATGATCTGATGCAAGAAATATTTCTGGCTGTTTTCAGAAGTCTGCCAGGTTTTCGAGGGGATGCAAAATTCCGGACTTGGCTTTACCGCATAGCCAGCAATCGAAGTATTGACTACCTGAGACGTAAAAAGCTACCCACCGCTGATATCGATGTCAATGCCATTACAGAAAATCATCAACTGGAAGCGAGCACAGACAACGATAAGCTGCAAGACCTGCTACAGCAACAACAAAGTAACCAGATTATTTTACAATTCATGAATCGATTGCCCGTCGAATATCGCTGTATTCTCGAATTAAAGTTCTATCAACAATTTACCTTTGAAGAAATTAGTCAGCAACTAGGAATTCCCAGTAATACGGTGAAAACACGTTTTTACAGTTCGTTGATTAAAATGAAATATATGGTGGAGAAAGATCATGTCCGAACAGCCCTTGTTTGAAAAAGAGCAACAAAACTTGACCGAAAGGTTCTGGAAATATAGTCACAACGAACTTTCTCTAGATGAGGCAAAAGCCTTTGAAACCTCACTTGAAAATTCGACCGAACTGCAAAAATTATTTTTTGAGTTTAAAGAAACCATGCAATGTTTACAGTCCTGGCATTCTGTACAAGCACCCAAATGGAATATCCATAGGATGTTCCCTAAAAAAGCAGTATCTGGGTGGCAATTTCCGCTCACACTGGTCCTGGCAAGTCTGGCGTTGGTTATCAGTTTACTACCCTATTTCCATATTACAGAACAAGGTCTTTATGTGCGGTTTTCTCAGGATTATGTCTCAAGCAAACAACTAGATGAAAAATTGAATCATCTCACAGAACAACAGCTGCAAAAATTTGAGAATAAATTAACACAATTAAAAATAGCGCAAAATTCCAACAATAAAGTGTTGGTGGTTACTTTATTAAAATATGCGGAACAAAAAAGAAGAAATGATTTATTGCAGATGGCAAGTTGGTTTTCAAAACAATCAGAACTAAATAACCAACAACAACGACAAATAGTAAACTGGGTTGCCAACGAGCAACAACAGAATGAAGCACAAATCACTGCACTCTGGAATTCCCTGGATGCCAATGAATAATTATTCAAGAGGTTTAATATGTTTTATAAAAATAGCGTAAAAAAATATGTCACCTATCCTTTATTTGGATTGGGGCTTGGCCTTGTACTCTCAGCCCATTTACAAGCTGCTGCAAACAGAGATTTAATTTCTATAAAAAAAGACATTAGAGTTATTTCAAAAATAATAGAATCTTCTACAGAATTAACTAACAGTCGTGGCCACCCAAGAGTCAATGGCACCTATTTAGCGGAACAAGGAATTGTGCTAAATATAAGATTTCCAGGGAGATCACATCCAGGATTCCCCTATAACAGTGGTGATTTCAGAGAATTTGTGGACATATCAGCTGTTCCAGATGCAGATGAGATTAATGCGATAGTCTCTGAAGCAATGGAACAAGCAAGAGAGAACTGGCCTACAGAAATTGCGCCTATGCCACCCATGCCGCCTATACCAGATCACATTGCAAACAATGACAATAACAAGTTCAGCAAAGAAATAAAAGCCTACAGAACGGCAAAAAAAGCGCTTTATAAAGAACAACGAGCGCTTGCAAAGCAGGCGCGTAATTTTTCAAAGAAAATACGCAAATTATCCAAAAAAAAACAGCGCAAACAAATAAAATCACAAGAAAAAGCTTTGAAAAAAAATCAACTTGAATTGACTGCCAGAAAAAATGAACTCAAAAGAAAACTTGTAATCATAAAGAAAAAGCAACGACAAAACCGTCAAATTAATTACAATAACTGGAAGCAGAATGTCATATCT
>CAZKUH010000181.1:0-5292 GCA_964555895.1 uncultured Enterobacterales bacterium | reverse complement strand
ATAGCGAGCTTCAGTGGTGTCCATGAGCGGATATATGGCTAATGAAATTAACCGCAACAACAGTATGCTGATGGTAATAATGACTATCCAATAAATATTTTTGTTGATTGATTTCATGAAATTTAAACCTGAAATATATTAAGAACGTCTGCTGGTTTTTTTCTTTTTCGCATAAATCTCATTGATGAGATAAATCGGTCGGCCTTTCACTTCAATATAAATTCTGCCTACGTATTCACCAACCACACCGAGAGATATTAACTGTACCCCGGCGATGAATAATTGCGTTAGCATAATTGTCGGATAGCCTGAAACTGGGTCTCCAAATAACAAGGTTCTGATCAGGATAAAAAAGGCGAATAATAAAGAACCTGACGCGACAAAAACACCAACTGTAAAAACAAGCCTTAAAGGCGTGATACTGAATGAAGTGATCCCGGAAAGCCCGAGTTTAAGTAATTGAAAATAATTCCATTTGGTTTCTCCTAATTCTCTGGCTGGTCGATTAAATTCTATAATTGTGGAATTAAAACCAGGCCATGACATAATGCCTTTCATGTATCTATTTCGCTCTGGCATATTTTTAATATGGTCAATAACTTTTCGACTCAGTAAACGAAAATCGCCCACATTTTCTGGTATATCAAAATCAGCCAACTTATTTAACAACCAATAATAAATCCTGGCTGAAGTTTTCTTCAACCAGGATTCGCCGTCACGGTTGAGTCTTTTCATGTTGACGATATCGGCACCATTCTTCCAGGCTTGGATCATCTCTGGAATCAGTTCAGGCGGGTCTTGGAGATCGGCATCGAGCAGTATAACTGCGGCACCATCTGCCTCATCAAGACCGGCAGAAATGGCCGCTTCTTTACCAAAATTTCTACTTAGGTCAATCGCTTTAATATTGAAGTGGTTCGGTTTATAGGATTCAATAATGGACCAGGAGCGATCTTTACTGCCATCATTGATAAATACAATTTGAATCTGTTCCGATAACGATTGAGCAACGGATTCTAGCCGCTCAAATAAAACTTCAATAACTTCTTCTTCGTTATAAAGCGGGATAATGATGGAAATGGAAGCATTTACAGGCATGATAAATTCCGGTTCAAAACATGAATGTTCGAATTACCTTCAAAAGGTGTTTAGGATAATAGTTTTCAATATACATTGCTACGATAAATTTTATTCAAAGATAACTTATCCGATGTTTTGTAGCCGTTCCTGGAAAGTTATGGGTAAAACTGTATGTTTTAGCTTATTTTGAATCGATCAGCCTGATCTTGTCAAAGGATCTCAAGTGGCACGGGTATAAGGTAAGTACTTAATGGAAAATACAACACGAAAAGGAAGTGTCATATAAAGGGGCAGTGGAGGAATATTTCAGTTGCAACAGTGCTACTAGAGCAAGATCTCTCCACTACGGTCGAGAGGACAAATTTATACCTAAGTTAAGCTGAGCAGCTATTTAAAAAGCAGGCTATCCTGAGTCAAATTTTGTGTCATCCTGAGTTTATCGAAGGATCTTGAAGGCCAAAACAAAACAACTTTACTGCATCTTCAGTGCTGAGGCCGGTGGTTCTAGTAATAGCAAGATCCTTCCACTGCGCCGTCGCTACGGTCATGACAATAAAAGAGACTACTCCTTTATAGGACAAACAATTTTTTCCTTGGGGGCGGTGCTGAAGCACGTTCAAAATAGTTCCCGACTATTTTGTCGAACCTTTAACGGTTCTCATCCTGCCTGGGTTGGAACTGTAAGGTTATCTTACAAAATCTCGCTTGAGATGTATGGAATATGTTCTGTTAAATGGCAGGGGCGGCAGGATTCGAACCTACGAATGCTTGGATCAAAACCAAGTGCCTTGCCGCTTGGCGACGCCCCTGTAGAAGTATTATTGTCTTAACATGCCAAGAATTGGCGATTGTTGAAGACTTTTCGTTACCAGGCATCGAATACTATCTGGACAACGGAGCGCTATTTTACCTGCTTCTCTGCTGTTGTCAAACATTGAAAACACACAACTGCCAGTTCCTGTTAATCTAGCTGATTTTAGGGTCGATATCCACGCAAAAGCGGCATTTACCTGAGAATATTTCTCAATGACTACTTTTTCACAGTCATTATGTCCATACTCAGCCAACTCAATGATATTATTATCTTTGTGACAATTATCCAGCATACTTTCGAGCGTTATTCTACGACTATTTCTGTTTAAGGCGGGATCTTTGAAAATATTTTCTGTGGAAATGACACAAGCCGGGATTTGTAACAATATAATTGGTAGATCGATCTGAATAGGGGTGATTTTTTCACCAATACCTTCTACAAAAGCATTTTGTCCGTGGATAAAAAATGGGATATCTGCGCCTAATTGCTCACCCAAAGCCGCGAGTGTTTCTTTGGCGTAATTCAGACCCCAAAGATAATTCAAGGCGAGGAGCGTGGTTGCGGCATCAGAGCTGCCACCGCCGAGTCCGGCGCCAATCGGGATATTTTTTTTTAATTCAATATTGAGTCCTGATTTGAGACCGGCTTTGTTTCTGAGTAGTGTTGCGGCCTGGTATACCAGATTTTTTTCAGCGCTTAATCCAGTGATGTCATGATGGAGGATGATATGGGCATCTTTTCTGGCTTGAAAAATTAGTTCGTCACCAAAATCAAGCAGTTGAAATACGCTTTGCAGTTCATGATAACCATTGTCGCGCTGGCCAACAATATGCAAAAAACGATTGATTTTTGCGGGTGCTGGCCATAAACGACTCCAGTCGGGAGGTTGATGATGAACTTTTTCGGATGTTTTCATGATTCTGGTAAAGTAATCCATTTCTGAATACTGAATTTAAGAGACAAATCCGGATGTGTTAATTTGATTTTGGTTGGCAATGGATAATGTGAAAATATTTTATATTTATCGTAAGTGACATGCCAATTGTTATAGTCGAGAGTTTTCAAATAACCACTAGAATTTATCGTGGTGAGTGGTGAAAGAGCAGCATTCCCTGATATACCGCGTATCCAGTAACTCATTTCATTAATTGGAATTTGCCAACCTAAAACTCGCCATAATAGTAATTCAGCATTATTGTCTTGATAGGTTTTATCATCGACTTCCAAAGTAGATAAGCCATCCACTCGTAATAATCTCGCGTAAGTTTTTCCAAAACTACCATATATTCTTAAATTGATGTTATTTTTATTTTGTATCCATTGGATTCTCAATATTTGTGAGTCTTTTTTCGTGTGAATGGCGACGCGCCCTTTAAATTGCCAAGAAATTAAATCTTTTGGATTTTTTTTTACGATGGCAAGGTTGTTTTTTTTGACTGGCGTTAAATTACATGCGGTAATAGTGAGCATGAGAAAACCAGGTAACAGAAAACGAAAAATTTTCACTGCTTGAATCTTTTAAGCGTTTCAACAAGTATGTCATTTGTGGCGTCAATCTTGATGGATTTCTGCCAGAATGATTTTGCTTTATCTTTATCGCCTGATTGCCAGAGCACTTCACCGAGATGAGCGCCAATATCTGCTGTAGGAGATAAATTCCAGGCTTGTTCTAATTGCTCAGAGGCCTCTTTTAACTGACCTTTTCGATAAAGAACCCAACCAAGTGAATCGGTTATTGCCGCACTTCCCGGTCTGTTTCTATAGGCTTCTAATATCATTTTGTATGCGGTATCGAGATCGCGATTTTCGTCTGCCAGACTATAACCAAGAGCATTTAGCGCATCTATGTGATTAGGATCTAGGCGAAGAATATAACGCAAATCAGCTTCCATTTTTTTCATCTTACCCTTAGCGGCAAAAATCATCGCTCGGTTATAACGTAATTTAACTTCATCGGGCACACTTTCCAAAAATTCATTCAGTAGTTTAATCGCCTGTTCTGAATCTCCAACTCGATTTGAAATCTCTGTAGCTGTTTCTATTAAGGCTTTTGTCACATCAAAAGATTTAGTGCTGTTTAAAGCTAATTGAATCATATTTGCCCGATCTTTTTTTGATTTTGCTGTGAGCAAAGCGCGGGTGAAAAGGTAAATATTGGTAGGCTTGGATTTAAAAGAATCCCAGATATTGACTATATTTTTTTCGAGCAGTTTGGCGCTTCTCAGCATATTGATTTCAGTGGTGGCAAGATACATTTGTTCCGCAAGATTTGTGGATGGGGCATTTCTTAACTGGGAGAAGGCAGCAGTATAATTTTTCTGGTTAAATAATATTCGGGCACCACTGATACGTGCCCGAATTAAATATTTCCCCATTTTGACGGCATCAAAGAATTGAACAGCAAGTTTCAATTCGTTCTTTTCCTGGTAAATTTCACCGAGAAAATAATTAACCATGCCCGGTTTGTACCCCTGGTTTAACAAATAAAGAAACTGTCGTTCACTTTTATTAATTTGTTCATCAGCAAGGTAAGATGCCGCAAGTAGATAGCGGGCGAAGGCGATATCAGGTTTAGCCTTTAAATATTTTCCCAATAAATCTTGCGCTGGTTTGTTTTGTCCTTTTTGATAATAAATTTGTGCTAAATGTAATTTTAAGGCATAGATATCAGGGAATTTTTTTTCCATCTTGGAAAAATAGTCCAAAGCCTGTTTATTCTGCCCAGAACGTTGATAGATAAGGCCTTTTTCTTCCAAGGCGAAGGCATTGTCAGGTGCTATGTCAAGGGCCTTGTTGACATAAGCCAAGGCACTATCAACATTGCTCATTCGCTCGGATAATTTACCCAATACCAGCCAAACTTGCGGATCTTCAGCGTGTTTTTCGGCAAAACTTATGAAATTCTTCAAGGTCCATTCGCTCGGAACTCGTTCGATGATTTGGGCGGTAATACCAATATAGGAATTATCTTTGGACTTTCCGCTGATGTGATACAAAGCAGTTAAGGTTTTTTGTAAGTTTCTGGATTGGTGGCTCCTTAACTCACCTATCGCTTTCCAAGCGTAGGCAATTTGACTTTCAGGCTTTAATTTCACCCATAACGTGGCGGCCTGATATGAAGTAAGGGGATCAACGGAATTTTCTGCGGCCATGACGGCTTTTTTTGCAAGTACGGCTGATTGTGCCAGTTCAGCTGCCACCAGAAAGTTTGATGAGGCAACATCATATCTGCGTTGACTGATAGCCCGCTCAGCTAACAATTTAGCTTGAAAATATAATTTTTGCTGATCATTAGAAAGTGACAACACCGCAGGGGTTTGTGTTTTGCTATTGTCCGCAGGTTTTTTGATTGCCAGATTGCTACAAGCGGAAAGTGCCAGCAGCGTCAGTAAAACGAT
>CAZKUH010000180.1:0-5310 GCA_964555895.1 uncultured Enterobacterales bacterium | reverse complement strand
AAGATGGCAAGGGTTTTTCATTGCAGGAAAATCTCGATGTTAGTGATGTTTCAGCATTGATTAGAGAAAATAAAGTGAGATTTGTTCTTTCCATCCCCAATGACTTTCAAGACAATATTGCCAACCTGAAGCAGACTTCAATTATTCTACATTACAATGCTGCAAAATCAGGAAATAAAGTTAAAACACGTTTACTCAAAGTGTTAAAAGCCTACAACAAAAGTTTACAAAAACTCCAAATGGTACAGGTTTCACTCAATGAAAAAACGTTGGAAGCACTGAAAAAACCGGTAGCACTTGAAGCTAAAAGCATTGCTGAAAAAAGAGAAAAATTTGGTGAGATTTTTGGTGGAATGGCAGCCTACCTGCTACTTATTATTACACTTTCCGGAGCGATCTATCCTGCGCTTGATTTGGGCGTAGGGGAGAAAGAACGGCAAACTCTTGAGACTTTGTTATTGAATCCAGTACCGCGCTGGAAACTGGTCATGGCAAAATTTTTGGTTATTTTTACCACGGGGTTTTTAGCGGTATTCTTGTCGTTATTATCGGTGCTGGTTTGGACAGTGATTGCCGGGCAAGCTTTTGCGGTGGATAAAATTACCGAAATAATCAATGTCATCGGACTGGGTCCAATCGTTACCATGATGTTGATGCTGATACCGACAGCGGCAACCTTTGCAGCAATATTGCTAGCGATTTCAATTTATGCGAGAAATTTTAAAGAAGCGCAAAATTATATTTCTCCTTTAATGATGCTCATCATCATCCCGGTGATTGTGGCGATGGTTCCCGGAATTGAATTAAATTGGACCACCGCGATGATACCGTTAACCAATATTGCACTGGCCATGAAGGAAATACTTAAAGGAACTATGGATTATTCAATTTTAGTGGTAATTTTTGGTTCTACCAGTATTTTGGCTGGCTTTACTATTTGGTTTTGCAGCTATTGGTTCTCTAAAGAGAGTGTGCTTTTTAGAAGTTAATCATGCTAGCGCTTTGTTGTGGTGTTTCCTCTTAAGTACCTAGTGGTTAGAAGTTGATATTGAAATTTCTTTGATAGAAAAATGCTGGGATAATAGTTCTATTTTCTACAGGAAATATGCTCTTGATTAGAAAAGCAGTCGCAACAAATTTCCATCAGTTTTAGCCATTTTTTGCTCCAAAGAGCCAGAGAGGAGATTCCATGAAATTAATGCAACCTATTGACACACCTAGGTTTTAACCGAATGCAGACTTTTGTTTTAGATATGCCATTGGTTCTGTTGCATAAAAATTTCCTCTGATTGTGGCAATATTTTTGTATATAGATTATATTAGTATAAAATAATGTTATGACTGTGATTTATTGTTTGTTTTGCTAATTGAGGAAGTTAAAATGAAAAAATTATTTATATCTCTCGCGTCTATTGCTTTAATAGTTTCATCTATTGGAGTTCAGGCGGGTGATGCAGCTGCGGGTAAAGCCAAAGCTGTAACATGTTCGGGTTGTCATGGTGCTAAGGGTGTTAGTGCTATACCTTCTTATCCCAATCTGGCGGGTCAGAAAGCACAATATTTGGCTGCTCAGTTGAGAGCATACAAGTCGGGGGAACGAAAAAATGGTATAATGAAGGGTATGACAGCTGCACTTAGTGAAGACGATATAGAAAATCTAGCGGCTTACTTCGCCAGTTTGAAATAATTTCAACAAATAAAAAAAGGCCTCCAGGCCTTTTTTTATTTGTTCTGTTTTTTAACGGCAAAACTTTAGTCTTTTACCTTTTACGTCACTCAATATTTTGTTGCCATCCCACATTTGTTGGCCGTTGACCCAGGTGGCTGCAATCTTTGAGCGGAATTTAATGCCTTCAAATGGCGACCAACCACATTTCGAAATGACCTTTTCTTTCTTCATAGTAAAGCCGTTTTTAGCATCCATAAGCACGAGATCAGCAAAGTACCCCTCACGGATAAAGCCTCTTTCTTTTACTTGAAAACGTTCTGCAACCCGGTGTGAGGTGCCTGCAACAATGGTCTGAAGATCGAGTTTGCCATCATGCATCAGTTCAAATAGAAGCAACAAAGCGTGTTGCACCAATGGTAAACCTGAGGGTGCAGAAAAATAACGCCGCTGTTTTTCTTCCCAGGTATGTGGGGCATGATCGGTCGCGATTATATCTAACTTTCCTTGTTTTAAAGCTTCGATAAGAGCTTGTTGATCCTGTGCCGATTTAATGGCCGGGTTACATTTTATCAACGCACCCTTGCTGGCATAATCAGTATCGTTGAAAAATAGATGGTGGACACAGACTTCGGCAGTAATGGATTTATCTTTTAAGGCGATTGATTCAAACAATGCCAACTCTTTAGCTGTGGTGAGATGCAACACATGCAGCTGCGTTCCATGTTTGTTGGCTAGTTCTACGGCAAGTGAGGAGGATAAAAAACAGGCCTCTTCAGAACGTATCAACGGATGACACGCAAAAGGTACATCATCACCATATCTTTGCCGATAAATATCTTCATTGGTCGTAATGGTGGGAGTATCTTCGCAGTGTGTTGCGACGATAACAGGGCTATGGGCAAAAATACCCTCCAGGGTTTGTGGGTTATCAACTAGCATATTGCCGGTTGAAGCACCCATAAATACCTTTACACCACAGGCTGCATGAGGATCCAGGGATTTTATGACTTCAAGGTTATCGTTACTCGCGCCCAGGTAAAACGAGAAATTCGCTAAAGATTTTTTGGCAGCCAGTTTAAATTTTTCTTCCAGGGTTTGATGGGAAATGGTCAGCGGGTTAACGTTTGGCATTTCCATAAAACTGGTAATGCCACCGGCGATAGCGGCAGCGGATTCTGTGGCAATGGTGCCTTTGTGGGTTAATCCAGGCTCTCTGAAATGTACCTGATCATCTATCATGCCGGGAAGCAGTAATAGACCCTCAGCATCAAAAATATTGCGACTGGGGTAAATGGATGAATCGATGGTGGTGGCAATTTTCTCAATCCTTTCATTTTTGATGAGAAGATCCTGTTCTAAAATTTGCCCTTCGTTTACAATCTTTGCATTTTTTATGAGGATATGACTCATGTAGACCTCTGTTGGACTGCAATTAATGTTAGAATGATACTACTGAATTGTGAGAAAAGCATTCCCTTTAATCCGAGGAGTAATCCGCTGAGATGCGGTGGGTTGAAATGCATTAGAGAGAAGTTAAGTATATGGTACGATTGTTTGTAGAACGGTTAACAGTGATCGATTTCAGTTATCTTGATTCTCTCAGGGGCTTGGTGGGAGAAAGCTGGATTATGGATGTTGAATTAGCCGGCGAGTTGGATGAACAAGGTATGCTGTTTGATTTCTCCCACGTGAAAAAAGACATAAAAAAATGGATAGATAATGCGATCGATCACAAGCTACTTATCCCGGGCGCGAATGGCGCTTGTGATAAGGAAATGAATCAAGCTGCTGGTTATTTAACTTTTAGACTTGATTCCGGAGAGCATATTAAGCATTGTAGTCCAGCCGATGCTGTCGCTATTTTGAATGGTGTCTCAATAATTTCAGCAGATTCAGTTGCACGCTACTTACAAAAAAAATTAAAAGTACTGCTTCCCGACAACATTAGCAGAATTAAAATCAATTTAAGTGCCGAGAAAACGTTGGATGCTTGTTATCACTACTCACACGGCTTGCAGCAACATCAAGGCAATTGCCAGAGAATTGCGCATGGACATCGTTCCAGAATTATCATTGAAATAAATGCTTGCAGAAGTACAAAATGGGAAGCTGTTTGGGCAGAACGTTTAAAGGATAGTTATATTGCCAGTGAAACCCATGCGAGTCCCTGTACTGTGGAAAATTATTCCTTTTTTGAGTATGAGGCGGAGCAAGGATATTTTTCTCTGGAATTACCCTCGCGCTGTTGTTATCTCATTGCAGGCGAAACTACGGTTGAAAGAATCGCAGAACATATAGCCAAAGAAACAGCAAACGAGACCGGCTGTAATGTCATGGTGAGGGCTTTTGAGGGAGTCGGCAAGGGTGCAATAGCAAGGGTATAGTATTCATTGGGTCGTACTTGGAAATATTTGGAGTTTATTATGATAATAAATTGGTTATATGCATTACATGTCCTGAGCATTGTAATTTGGGTTGGCGGGATGTTTTTTGCCTATCAGGTATTAAGGCCCGCGGCCGTTGGTCTTCTCAAAGAAGATTTATTATTACCACTTTGGAAAAAAGTTTTCAGTCGGTTTTTTCCTTGGGTTTGGATCATTGTTTTTATAGTCCCAATAACAGGGCAGTTCATTTTATTTGCACGTTTCGATGGTTTTGCCCAAGCGCCAGGTTATGTTCATTTAATGCATGGTCTGGGAATGATTATGATTGCAATATTCATCTGGATTTACTTTGTACCCTATAAAAAATTATCTACTCAAGTCGATAATGAAAACTGGTCGGAGGCAAAAAAACAATTAGCAGCGATTAGAAAATTGATTGGCTTAAATACTTTGATTGGTTTTTTTATAATTTTTGTAGCCGCCAGCAAATTGTTTTAATAAAATCACCATGCGACCTGGTAAGGTATGAGATATGTGGCAATCTATTGCGTCCGATTTTTTAAACTATACGCTGCAAGTACATGCGTATAAAAAAGCAGTTAACCAGAATGATTCTGATGGAAATTACCCTGAATTTTCTGCTAAATGGTTAGCTGAAGGTATACTGTCAATCATCCCTAAAAAAATTAATACTAACAATGTATTGATCTTATCTGTGGCGGTTCATGGAAATGAAACAGCACCATTGGAATTGTTAAACAACTGGAGTCATGATATTTTCTCTGGTGAACTGACGGTAGATTTGCCGCTGATATTTATTATTGGAAATCCTGCAGCAATAATAAAAGGAAAAAGATTTTTAAAGGTAAATTTAAATCGACTTTTTAATCATGAAATAAAAATTAAATCCCTTAATAATGATAAAGCGCTTTATGAAGAAACTCGTGCGCAAAAAATTATGCAGGCTTTGGATGAATTTAGTATCCAGTTTGCTACTGCTAATTTCATTCATTTTGATTTACATACCGCAATTAGAAATTCTAAACATGAAAAGTTTCTGGTAATACCCTTTAATGATAACAAACCATCAAATAATAAATTGATACGATTCTGGAGTGATGCCGGCCTGACCGCAGCTTTACAGGCCAATGCACCCGCATCGACTTTTTCTTTTTATACTCGTCATCGTTATCAAGCGCTCATTTTTTACCTTTTCCAGGGTAACGGAATTAAATATGCCGTTTTTGTTAACCACTC
>CAZKUH010000179.1:3272-5312 GCA_964555895.1 uncultured Enterobacterales bacterium | reverse complement strand
GGACAACACTCACTGTCAAGGCGCCACTGGTTCCTGCCATTTTTAGTCTTTCTGTGGCTTCGGAAAGTTGTTCAAAGATTTTGCGAATAGTTGGCCAATATGCCTGACCTTCCTCGGTCAATAACAACGTGCGGTTTTTCCTGATAAAAAGCTCTGCTCCCAAAAATTCTTCTAATGCTTTCACTTGATGACTAACCGCCGCCTGTGTCACAAACAGCTCATCTGCAGCTCGGGTAAAACTTAAATTTCTGGCAGCCGCATCAAAAACTCGTAAACTCTTTAATGGCGGGAGCTTTCTAGGCATAATATTTACTCATACTGTCATCAAAATGTAACATTTCATGTCTCTAAAACGTAACGATAGTTTTCTTTTTCAAACGATCGTATACATTAGTTTTTCTAATACCTCACATTATAAACTATCGTTTGAATAATTGCCAGTCCAAGCGTAAAGTACGCACCATGTTGAGACGGGGTAGTAATACAACACTTTAACCGTTCACATTCAGTCGCAGTTTGTTAGGTTTTATTGATTCTGAAATCAGGATCAGGAGTTAGGGAAATGAGAAATTTTATTGTTAAGTCCTTGGGTACTGTTGTCATTTTAGCTGCAATGCTGGTGGCTACCACCCCAACTGTATTTGCTAGCGCAAATGTAAATACGGTTGTTACGCAAAAAATTGATGGCGTGGTTACCGTCACCGCCACTCAAAATGATTTATATTATGTCGTTGCTGGCAAATTCAATCGTGCATATCGTCAGCAACTTATTCGACTTCTTTCAGATAGAGAAATATTGAATGCAGAATTCAGCCAAACTCTAGAAATGATTGGCGTTGAAGCAGAGTTAGTGGCTAGTAATGTTATTGATTCAATTGATAATTTCTCTCATGAAATGGCCAATTAATTAGACTGCTTATTAACTCGATTAAAATTTTTTTCTATTTTTTTGTTTGTGTACATTGATGTTTTACATGGTTTGGGGCCAACGCCCTATTTTAATTAGCGGTACAAGTTAAATATTCCACTGGCCAACCCTCCTCGGCCAAATGTTTAACTCTTTTTGCTAGACAGGCTAACTTTATTGTTAGCCTTTTTTTTTCATTAAATTTCATATAAAGTAACCTTTTAGAAAACAAGCGGCAATTCGTCATGAAAACTATTGGACTACTCGGTGGCATGAGCTGGGAATCAACTGCCACTTATTACCAACTCATCAATCAGCACATCTCAAAACAACTCGGCGGATTGCATTCAGCTCAAATTATCCTCCATAGTATAGATTTTGATCCCCTCGAAAAACTTCAGCATCAGAGTGACTGGCAGGGCTGTGCAAAAATACTCACTGTCGCTGCAAATAAAATTGAATCAGCCGGTGCTGACTTTTTACTGATATGCACCAACACCATGCACAAGGTTTACCCACAGATTGCAGACGCACTGAAAATACCCGTTTTACATATTGCTGACGCCACAGCGCAACTAATAAAAAGTCGGCAAATTCATAAAGTGGGACTAATTGGCACCAAATTCACCATGGAACAAGATTTCTACAGTGGACGACTCGAAAAAAAGTATGCCATAGAAGTTATTATACCGCCGTTGAAAGAAAGGAATAGGGTACATCAGGTGATCTATGGAGAGCTTTGTTTAGGCAACATTCGTTCCAGCTCTCGGGATACCTTCATTGGCATTATTGAAAACCTGCGCAAACAAGGAGCAGAGGCCATTATTCTGGGTTGTACCGAAATTTCTTTGTTAATCCAACCTGAACACACCGCTATCGAATTGCTGGATACTACTGAGATCCATGCGTTAGCTGCAGTTGAATTTGCCTTGAAAGAATAAAATTGAAGTAACAACTTTTAACTGTGCTCAGGCTATAACATTAAGATTGTGGGCGGGACGATAAAGTTCAAAAAGAACGCTGTCATCCTGAGCAGACTCGAAGGATCTTGCCAGGCCAAATGGAAGATCCCTCCACTACGGTCGGGATGACATTGGGGTAGTGGTCGGGTTGACTTTGGGGTTGTGGTCGGG
>CAZKUH010000179.1:0-3172 GCA_964555895.1 uncultured Enterobacterales bacterium | reverse complement strand
GTAGTGGTCGGGTTGACTTTGGGGTTGTGGTCGGGTTGACTTTGGGGTTGTGGTCAGGATGATAATATTTGTGTCATAGCTTCCGCCGGAACCGGTTTACTGAATAAATATCCCTGAGCAAAATCACAATTTAATTTTTTTAGGTAGGCAAATTGTTCTTCAGTTTCAACCCCTTCCGCGACGACACTTAAATTAAGACCGTGCGCCATAGCGATAGCGGCATTGATTAACTCTCGATCTGAGGAATCGAGGGTAATGTCTCGGACAAAAGACTGATCAATCTTTAATACATCAAAGGGGTAACTTTTCAAATAACTGAGTGACGAATAACCCGTGCCAAAATCATCCATGGCGATACTAACCCCCAGTTTGTTCAACTGTGCTAGAGCTTCATCAATATATTGGTGCCCACTCATTAAAACACCTTCGGTTATTTCCAGCTCAATGGTCCTGACATCAAGCCCGGCAGTGGCTATAATACTTCTTATTTTATCAACCAAACCAGGATCTCTGAACTGTCTGGGTGATAGATTAACGGCAATTCTAAAATTGGGATCATACTTTTTTTGCCACTGGGCGGTCATTCTAAGCGCCTCTTCAAAAACGAAATAACCGATAGCGATTATCAGACCAGATCGTTCGGCAATGGGAATAAATTCCATAGGAGAGATATTTCCTAAAACTGGATTTTGCCAACGAATTAATGCCTCAGCCCCAATGATCGAGCGCTTTTTAACATCCAGTTGTGGTTGATAAAAAACTGAAAATTCCTGGCGTTGCAGTGCGCCATGAATTTGTTCTTCAATAGCCAATTGTCGCGCCACTTCTTTATTCATGGCATCAGTGTAAAAAGATAAAGTATTCCGCCCCATGTCTTTGGCATGATACATCGCCGTATCTGCATTTCTTAATAATTCTGAAGCGGTAATACCATCTTGGGGATAGACAGCAATACCAATACTGGCAGATAACATAAAAGAGCGACCTTGTAAGCTAAAAGTCGCTCTGAGTACATCTAACAATTGTTCAGCCATTATTTGTGTTTGTGACACTTCTTTAATATTTCTAAGCATCACAATAAATTCATCCCCTCCCAAACGACCCACAGTGTCAACAGCACGCACCACCCCACTTAATCTTTCAGCGACCTCTATTAATAATTCATCACCAATTTCATGGCTGAGGCTATCATTTACCTTTTTAAAATCATCCAAATCCAGAAATAATACCGCCACATTTTCATGCTCTCTTTCCGCTTCCTCGAGTAATTGAGACAACCTGTCCAGCGATAAAAAACGATTAGGTAAATTAGTTAATGCATCAAAATGTGCTTGGTAAAGTAACAGTTCTTCCTGTACCTTGAGTTGTGTAATATCTTCCTTAATCGCCAAATAGTTATAAGCACAACCAGTCTTATCTTTAATCACAGAAAATTTGGCTTTTTCCCAAAATATATTCCCTTCCTTGGTGCGATTTTGTAATTCACAAACAAAGTTTTTTCCAGCCAGTAGATGCCGCCATAAATCTTTATAAATTTTATTGGATGTCTTTCCAGAACCCAGCAACCGGGGATTTTCTCCTTTTACCTCCTTATATGAATAGCCACTTGTTGTTTCAAAATAGGTATTCACATACTCAATTTTTCCGTCTAAATCTGTAATAACTACCGACACCGGGGCTTGTTCCATCGCTTGAAAAAGAACTTCCAGTCTTTCAGCGGTAGACTTTTTCTCGGTAAGATCAATGGTTGTCCCAATAAAGCCCGTAATAGTATTATGCTCATCCTTGAGCGCAACTGCCCGTCCGAGGATATATTTTATCTGTTGATCGATATTTCTGAATCGATACTCCATATCCCAAGCGGCATTTTCATGAATATGATTTTGCCAGGTACTTAAAACACGATGCTTATCATCCTCGTGCAAGGCATTTTTCCAACCTTCTCCCAACGCCTGTTCAAAGGGAATGCCAGCAAGTTCCTGCCATTTTTTATTGACGTAAGTACATTCACCAACCACATTAGTTTCAAAAACACCAATCGGTAAGGATTCGATCAACACTCGATATCTTAACTCGTTTTGTATTAACTTATGCTCTGCTTCTTTTTGCAAAGTCACATCAACCATGGATTGAATCATGCCATAATTTGTCTTGCCAATTTCAAGCGTCGTTAGTGAAAGTAAAAAATATTTCTGGCGATCCGGCTGATGGATAGCGGTATTATGCAGGGAAGTCGCCCGCTGGATCGCCTGACAAACATTGCAATCTTTAGGCGATATTTCGTTATTATGAAATATCCCATGTACATGCTGGTTGCGTAATTTGTTCCAGGGTAATTCAAATTGTATTAATGTCGCCCGGTTAGCTTGAGAAATATAACCCTCACTGTCAACAATAACAGCTGAGTAGGGCATGGCATCATAGCTTGAGGAGTCCAAAGCTAAGGCATGAAAAGGTTCTCTCAAGGTTATTTCGACTATCAGGGTATAAATCAGCCAGAAAGAAAGATATTTGAATAAATGACCAAAGACAAATGGTATCATTGAGTATTGTTTATCTATGGTAAACGCTATTTCGGATAAAATAGTTAAGATTAAAGCGCTGATGATTAAGACTAGTGTTGTTCTGGAAAAATCTTTTCGCTTGAATAGGAAAACACCTAAGGCTAGCAGGAAGATATAAACAACCACTATCTCGAAGCCTATATAAACTGCAGTAAATTTACCCTCAGCGATTAACACCGGTTGAAGGAAATAGACCGACAACCAGCTGATGAATATGCTTAAAGCAGCAAAACTATTAAAAACAAAGACTGCGTTTAATTTTCTTGTCACAAAAAAAGGTGCGCTGAGCAATAAAAAACCTTCAAATAACCGCGTATAGACCGAAAAATGCATCATACTCTGTTCATTGCTCATAAAATGAAGTGGTAACCCTTTTATCGCCAATAAATGGAGTGTATCCAGCACCGCTACCCAGAAATACCCCAGCCCGAGGTAAACAAGGAAATTATTTTTAGTAAATTGCTTGGTGTTCCAGACAATAACCAACATCATCACACCGACAAAAACACTGAAAAGCTCTGCCAGGGTATGGAATAAGACGACGCCGAAAAAAAGATAAGCCAGCAGTAAAATGGCCATAGCCACTGTTGGTGCAATGACCAAAACGT
>CAZKUH010000178.1:0-5373 GCA_964555895.1 uncultured Enterobacterales bacterium | reverse complement strand
CAACAAGATGATAGCGGCATCTTTTCTGAAATCATGAATATGAAGATCACTCATAGTAAACCTGTATCAGTTATTTAGTTTATACCCGTGACACCTGAAAAATCGGGTTTAAATTAATGTTATCCACAGCTTAGACAAAAAACTGTTATGGTGCCAATCTTTCAATTTTCCAGGTTGATGATTGTTGAGCATTATCCATGCCATCTTGAGAATTTAAATCGATAGAATAGCTAAACCTGTCGTGTAATCTATGACCACGCCCTTGCCAAAATTCGAATTGCTGGGGTTGTATTTTGAATCCACCCCAAAAGTCAGGTAAGGGGATTTTGCCTTGAGCGAATTTTTCTTTCATGTGACTGAATTGCATTTCCAAAAACTGTCTTGAACTCACCGTTCGACTTTGCGATGAAGCCCATGCAGCCAGTTGACTATCCCGAGGGCGTGAAACAAAATATTTAAAAGCTTGTTTTTTAGAAAGTAGCGTTGCCGTTCCTTGAATTTTTATTTGGCGCTCCAAAGGTAACCAGGCAAAGAGTAAACTGACCTTGTTATTTTGGGCGATATCCTTTGCTTTTTGGCTTTCCAGGTTAGTGTAGAAAACAAAACAGTTCTGTTGTATATCTTTGAGTAGCACTGTGCGTTGGGAGGGCTGTCCGGAAGCATCTACGGTAGCGATACTCATGGCGGTGGGATCAACAAGTTTACTTTCGAGCGCTTGGGACATCCAAAGTTGAAATTGTGAAAATGGATTTTCTGCCAAATCAGCTCGATGCAAGCCTTTTTTTAAATATTCTCTTCGTTGGCTATCAAGTCTCATCATCTGTACTCAGATTTATGCGTTTCAGTGAAGCTTAATTTGATTAACTCACCGTGCAAAGCTGAAATAAAAAAGACCAGGCAACCCAAACCATCGAGTTGCCTTGGAGTTTATTAATTTCATTATTTCTTCGAAGCAATTAACCCTCTGGATTCTAATAGTGGCGTAATTTCAGGGTCTTTACCACGGAATTTGCGATAGAGAGTCATGGTGTCATCAGTTCCTCCGGCAGATAGTATATATTTTTTAAAAGCCGCTGCTGTTTTTGCATCAAACAAGCCATTCTCTTTAAATGCCTGGAAAGCATCTGCAGCTAGCACATCTGTCCAGATATAACTGTAATAACCTGCGGCATAACCCCCTGAGAAAATATGAGAAAAATAAGTCGTTCGATACCGTGGATATATCTGTGGTATCAAGCCTATTTTAGCCATGGCATTTTTTTCGAAGCTATGGGTATCCTGTAAATCTTCAGTTTTCAGTGTATACCAGGCCATATCCAGATAGGCGGCTGCCATATATTCACCGGTAAGGAAACCTTGATTGAACTTGGAGGCTTTGCTGATTTTTGCCAACAATGTATCAGGGATTACTTCACCAGTTTTGTAATTTTTGGCAAATTGTTTTAACACCTCGGGTTGGCGGAACCAATATTCCATGAATTGTGAAGGGAATTCTACATAGTCTCTGGGAACTGAGGTTCCAGTCTGACTAATATAAGTGCCTTGAGATAGAAGCCCATGCAAGGCATGGCCAAATTCATGAAATAAAGTACTGCCCTGATCAAAAGTCAATAAGGTGGGTTCACCTGCGACCGGTTTAGGAAAATTCAGTACGTTGACGATAATGGGGATAATATTTTTACCATCTTTTCGGTATTGCTTACGGAAAGAGTTCATCCAGGCACCGCCACGTTTATTGTCTCTGACGAAATGATCGGTGAGATATATACCGATCACCTTGCCTTTATCATAGACTTCGAAAGTTCGTACGTCCTTTTGATATTTTGGCAAGTCGAAACGTTCCTTGAAAGTAAGACCAAATAATTTATTGGCTGTATAAAACGCACCTTTTAAAGTCGAATCCAAGGAAAAATAGGGGCGAGTGACTGACTCATCAAAGTCATAACGGGCTTTACGAATTTTATCAGAGTAATAACGCCAGTCCCAAGCTTCAATTTTAAAATGACCACCTTCAGCATCCGCCATGGCTTGAATGTCGTCACGTTCCTGTTTGGCTTTAGCCAGAGTTGGTTTCCACACTTTTTCCATCAGTTTGTAGACATTTTCCGGGTTACGGGCATTTCTGTCTTCGAGTGCATAATCTGCAAAAGTTTCATATCCAAGTAAATGGGCTTTTTTAGCACGTAACGAAGCGATTTCTGCTGCTATTTTATTATTATCGTGCGCATTCCCATTATCTCCCCGATGAGTATAAGCGTAAAAAAGCTGACGTTTAAGATCGCGGTTTGTGGAATAAGTGAGGAACGGTGTTTTGCTGGTGCGGTGAGTGGTGAAGACCCATTTACCCGCTTTCCCGCGTTTTTTAGCCGTGGCAGCAGCAGCAGATATAATATCTTTTGGAAGGCCAGCAAGGTCTTCTTTTTTGTTAATGATCAGCTCAAAAGCATTAGTTTCAGCGAGTAAATTACTACTGAATTTAATACTCAACTTGCTGAGTTTGTTATTCAAGCCACGCAATTTCTCTTTGTCTTGTTTGTTCAGGTTAGCACCACCTCGAACAAAAGACAGGTAGCTGTCTTTAAGTAACTTGCGCTGATCGGTGCGTAATTTAAGTTGTTTTATCTGTTTATATACAGCTTTTACTCTTTGAAAAAGCTTATCATTGAGTAAAATGTTATCAAAATGACTCGACAACATGGGCCCAATTTTTTCTTCGAGTTTCTGTAATGTCGGGTTGGTATTGGCACCAGTCATATTAAAAAATACATTGCTGACATTGTTGAGTTTGTCACCGGACCATTCCAGCGCTTCTATGGTATTTGCAAAAGTTGCAGGTTGGGGATTGTTGGTTATCTGGGCAATTTCTTTATTATGGATTTTAATGCCTGCTTCAATGGCCGGTAAATAATGCTCATTTTTAATTTTGTCAAACGGTGGAATACCATAAGGTGTGTTGTAGTCTTTAAAAAAGGGGTTTGCTGAAAGATTAAGCTCGACTTTGCTTTCTTTTTTGGCAACTGTGGCAGCTTTCTTGCCAGCTGTTGTAGCCGGAGTTGTTGCGGGAGTCGCTGTTGTTGTAGATTTATCAGGTGCCGTATAAACCATCGCTAAATAGACCGCTAGGATAATGGCAGCAATAATAAGGAAATTTTTCATGAAGTGTAATCCTCTTGTAAAGCCAGCGGGTTAAATATCATATATTGACTTCAGTTACCAGCATGGATGATAAAAAAACATTAAAAAGTTGCTTTAAGTTTTACTTAACTATCTGATTTAACTGTAAATGCAATAAATGAGCTTGGTGTAAAAAGTCGTTTATGCTTTTCCTCTTCTTCAGTTATAATAGCTTGATTAAACGAATGACAATCATCACGCCAATGTCTGTTGCAATAACCGCTCAATCCTTGATCATTATTTTCAATGCCCTGTTTGCAAAGGAATACAATACCCAGTTAATGGGTGGCAAAGACGAACCGCTGTATCAACCCGCAGTTCAGTTATTTACCAACAAAAATCAACCAGTCAATCGCATATTTTTCACCCAGGATTATGTCAGAAGTGCGTTACATGAAATTGCACATTGGGTTATTGCGGGTTCGGAAAGGCGAAAACTGGTGGATTATGGTTATTGGTATTGTGCTGATGGACGGAATAAAATGCAACAACAGTCCTTTGAAAAAGTTGAAATATACCCACAGGCTATCGAATGGTTATTTTGTAACGCCTGTAGAATTAACTTTCAACCGAGTTCAGATAATTTGAATAATCCACTGACGGCCTCGGAAAGACAGTTATTTTTATCAAAAATTGAACAAAAAAAATTAACTTTAACGATGGAGAACCTGCCGCTTCGAGCCGCAAAATTTATCGGCGCTCTTGAAACTGCTGCTTGAATGGTGAAGAAATACAGTCATTATTGGAAGGCTACCTGTTAATTTATAACAACCCGAAAATGGTCAGTAGATTTATCCGGTTGGGTTGTTAAATTTTAAGTGCTGATTAATAATTTACCGGTGAATCAGTTTTAGCTGGTTTTACATCAGATAACCCCAAGGATGTTATTTATGCCGAAAGATTTTGCACGATTACACCCTCTGAAAATTGGACTGATTATTAATCCGTGGGCGGGTATCGGCGGTTCTGTGGCGCTCAAGGGAAGTGATGGCAGTGCCATACGAGACAAGGCCATTGCCCGGGGAGCCCAGCCTCAAGCACAACAAAGAACTGCGGTTGCATTGAAGCCTTTACATTCAGTCGCTCAATTTTACCAGTTATACACAGTTGAAGGTCAAATGGGTGGCGATTTGCTGCTGTCATTAGGATTGAAACATCAAAATATCTATCACCCAAAAGCTGCTATGACTTCTTCAGCGGATACCAAGGCTGCCATGAAAATTTTACAGGGCAGAGAAGTTGATATACTGGTCTTCGCAGGGGGGGATGGAACCGCCAGAGATATTGTAGATGCTTTGTACAAACCACTGCCTGTCATAGGAATTCCAGCGGGTACCAAGATACATTCTGCGGTTTACTGTATCAGTCCGCATGCTGCTGGTGAATTACTGGTTAAGTTACTTGCGGGAGAAGTGCTTGACTTAAAAAAAGCTTCGGTAATGGATATTAATGAAGATTTATTCAGGCAAGGAAAATTAAGGGCAAAACAATATGGCGAATTATTAACACCAGACGAACCACAATTTGTTCAAGCGGCAAAATCTGCCGCGCCGGAAAATGAAGCTAACCATATTTTCGACATCGCAGAAGATGTGGTGGAACACATGGAAGACGAACATTTGTATATTATGGGCTCGGGTCGTACGGTCGCAGCGGTGATGGATTTATTGTCTTTGCAAAACACTTTGTTGGGTATTGATGTGCTGTTAAATAAGGCGGTGATTGGAAAAGATGTCACGGCAAATCAATTATTGGCCTTATTGAAGACTTTTGAGGACTTGCCCAGGACGCTTTATGTCACCGTTATCGGTGGACAGGGGCATGTTTTTGGCCGTGGCAATCAACAGTTGACTGCCCAAGTTCTTGGGATCATTGGCAAGTATAATATACAGATTATCGCCAGCAGAAATAAAATTCTGGCATTAGCAGGGCGACCATTAGTTTCGGATTGTGGTGATGAAGAGATGGATTGTTGGCTAGCGGGCCGATGGGGGATATTAGTAGGATATCATGAGACCATTTTATATCCACTGGTTTAAAGTGAATTAAAAACAACTTTTTTTTCGAAAATAACCCGCATTTTCAGGTAGCGCGGGTATATTAGGTTATTCAGCGGTTACTTTAAGAAAAATTTGTATGTCATCTCGACCGTAGTGGAGATATCCTGCACTGTTGCAACAGGAAGATTCCTCCACTGCG
>CAZKUH010000177.1:0-5379 GCA_964555895.1 uncultured Enterobacterales bacterium | reverse complement strand
AAACAATAACTTCCCGTAATTTTAATTTTTTGATTAATCTCCATAGGGGATCCAGATATTTTTTACTTCACAAGCATGATGTAAAAACAGTTTTTCTGTTCCATCTTTTAGCCAATGGGTTTGTTTTCCGTAGTTGACCCAGGTTCGCTTCAGATTGGCGGCAGAGGCTAGTTCTACCATCTTGCTGCCTTCGGCTGTTCCTTGATACCAGAGGGCATCTACTTGATCATGCTCTGCCAGTACTTTGACCAGGGCATCACGTTTTCCAGTGACGATATTAACGACGCCTGCAGGCAAATCTGATGTTTCCAGTACCTGGTAAAAGTCGGTCGCTATTATGGGAGCGGTTTCTGATGGCACAATGACCACACAATTTCCCATGGCGATGGCAGGGGCGAAAAGGGCAATAAAAGACAATAAAGGCGCTTGGTCCGGGCAACCAATACCGATAATGCCAATCGCTTCATGCATGGCTAAGGTTACCCCGTGTAAAGGGGGTTGATGAACGGCGCCATCGTATTTGTCGGCCCAGGCAGCGTAGCTAAACAAGCGCTGTATGGCGGCTGCAAACTCTTGTTCGGCTTGCTGGTTGTCGATTTTGTTGGTGTTGACTAAACGCTGGCAAAATTCGGCTCGGCGATAACTTAAATTTTCCGCCAGGTAATAAAGTATTTGTGCGCGATGATGGCCGGTAGTTTTGCTCCATGAGTTTGCTTTGAAGGCAGCTTCTACCGCGTTGCGAATGTCTTTTCGATTACCATCACCAACGCGACCACATTCGGTACCGTCTGCAGCAAGAACTACCAGCGTATTACCATTGTCTGCTCTGACTTGCTTGCCATTGATATAATGTTTAGCTGTCTGGTCAATGCCGGGAAATTCTGTGGCACTAACATCACTCCCTGAACCCGCCCCTGCGTTTGAATCATTTATTTTGGTAGTATGAGGAGGTGTGGATTTCTTATCGTCAGGCATTGTGGTGGTCATTTTATCTTCAATGGGTTTTAAATATTCATGCATTCCCTCAAGACCACCCTCACGGCCCATACCCGATTCACGATAACCACCAAAACCACATGCGGCATCAAATTGATTGGTGGTATTCACCCACACCACACCGGCTTTTATTTGCGGGGCTACATCCAGGGCGCGATTAATGTTTTCTGACCAGACACTTGCGGCTAAACCATAACGGGTGTTATTTGCCAGTGTGATGGCTTCTGGTTGATGGCGAAAACTCATGACGGTTAATACCGGACCGAAAATTTCGACATTTGCGGCCACATTACTGGTCTCAACATCACACAATAATGAGGGGGGATAAAAACAGCCGGTATTCGGCAGGGTGAGCTTGGGTTGCCAGAGGGTTGCACCTTCACTCACGCTCTGTTGTACTAATGATTCTATTCTGGTTTTTTGAGCTGGATCGATGATGGCGCCGATATCTGTACCTTTATCCAAGGGATCGCCCATGGTGAGTTTTTGCATTCGGACTTTGAGTTTTTCTATAAATAGTTCAATGATACTTTCCTGAACCAACAATCTTGAACCGGCACAACAAACCTGCCCCTGATTGAACCAAATGGCATCAACAACGCCCTCAACAGCACTGTCGAGATCGGCATCATCAAAGACGATAAAAGGCGATTTCCCACCCAGTTCAAGTGTGAGTTTTTTTCCTGTTCCTGCCGTCTTTTCCCTGATTTGACGACCAACAGCGGTTGAACCAGTAAAAGCAATTTTATCGATGTCAGCATGGTTTACCAACATTTCTCCAACCGCACCATCGCCAGTGATAATATTGACAACACCTTGCGGAAGTTGGGCTTCGCTAAAGAGTTCAGCTAACATCAATGCGCTCAGGCTGGTAAATTCTGCTGGCTTCAACACAACACAATTGCCAGCGGCTAGGGCTGGTGCTATTTTCCAGGCGGCCATCAGCAGTGGAAAATTCCAAGGAATAATTTGTCCCGCGACTCCAAGAGGCTGAAAATCAGCGAGTTCGGTGGTCATTAATTGAGCCCAGCCAGCATGGTAGTAAAAATGACGAATAACCAACGGTATATCAATATCGCGAGATTCACGGATAGGCTTGCCGTTATCGAGGGATTCCAGAACGGCGAATTGGCGTGAACGTTTTTGTAATAATCGTGCTATGGCATAGAGGTATCTTGCCCGTCCATGGCCGCCTAAGTTTGCCCAGCCTGGTTGAGCCATACGCGCTGAAGAGACGGCCAGATCCACATCTTTTTGACTGGTCTGGGTTAGCTTGGCCAGCAGGTTTCCGTTGGCTGGATTGTGGCTATTGAAGAAATTTCCAGTAGCAGATTGTTGCCATTTGCCATTAATAAACAACTGAAAACCTTGTTGGTGTTGTGACAGCCAGCGTTCAACCAGTTCGCTACTTTCTGGAGCAGGGCCATAATTCATGGTTTTATAAATCTCTTTAACGTTCATTGATTATCCCATCAGTTAATTACATAGGGTTGAAATTTAGCCTTTACTTGAGGTATTCAAGCGTCAGTCTAACACAGAGGATGGCGGTGATTTGCTGAATAACGGCCAGTAATATGATGTTCGAGTTGACGTTCAATATCACCCAATAATCCAGAAGCGCCAAATCGAAACATTGTTGAATTTAACCAGCTATCACCGAGTTCTTCTTTTATCAAAATAAGATAATTAATGGCATCTTTGGCACTGCTGATCCCTCCCGCAGGTTTAAAGCCCACCCGATAATCTGTCAGGGTTTGGTATTGTCTAATCATTCTGGTCATTACCAGACTGACGGCTAATGTCGCGTTAATGGGTTCCATGCCGGTTGAGGTTTTAATAAAATGGGCACCGGCCATCATCGCGACCATTGAGGCTCTTGCTATATTATTCATGGTGCTTAATTCACCAGTGGCAATAATGACCTTTAAATGTGCATCAGCACAGGCCTGACGAAAAGCCTTGATTTCATCGTAAAGCGCTAACCAGTTGGCGTTGAGAACTAGGCCGCGAGTAATGACTATATCTATTTCTTTGGCTCCAGCGGCGACGGAATTTTTTATCTCTTGCAGACGGGTCGAAAATGATGAGAGGCCTGCGGGAAATCCGGTAGAGACTGCAGCTACTGGAATGCCTGAATCTTTGAGTGCTGTAACAGCGGTGGTGACCATTTCATGATAAACACAGACGGCCCCGGTGGTTAATTCAAGCGATTGAATATCCAACGCTTGTTGTAATTCCAAACTGATGGGTTTGCGCGCTTTAGCGCAAAGACGACGGACTCTGCCGGGTGTATCCTGTCCTGATAGTGTGGTGAGATCGATGCAGGAAACCGCTTTTAGTAACCAGGCAGCCTGCCAGTCCTTTTTTAAGGAACGGCGGCTGATCAGGGTAGCGGCTCTTCGTTTTACCGCACTCAAATTGACATGAATATCATCAAGCCAAGCTGCCTGAAAAGGTATGCCTGGGTTATTCAGACCATCGACAATCCTCGGCTCTGAGTTAACTTGAACCGTGCTGTCATGGGTTTTAACGCTATCAATTCTTTGGGAAGATGTGACTATTTTCATCTCGGCAAACCTCGTTTGTTCGATTCAATGGTATCGAGCTTGTTGTTAAAAGAAGCCACATTGAACGCATTTCCTGTTTGGCCAATGTTAATACGTTCAAGAACAACGTCTGTTACTTTGCACTGAGTTTCAGAGAAAGTAAAAGCATGCCGAACCTTTGCCATCACTTGCTGTGCAGCTGACTTACTGTTGGCGTGGATGAGTAACAACGGTTCGTTTTTATCAACTTGCTCGCCAATGCCCTTGATAGCGCTGAAGCCAACCTTATGATCGACCAAATCTTCGGTGCGTCTTCGGCCTCCACCTAACTCAACGATCAAATTCCCCAATTTTTTAACATTAACGCCAGCAATGTTTTGTTGAGTCACGTTGCTAGTGAATACGGGCATGATTATCGGTGCGGCGCTTAAATATTGGGTATTTTTTTCAATCAGATCAACTGGCCCGCCCAGTGCAGCAATCATTCGTGCAAAATACTCCGTTGCTAAACCCGTTTGCAGGCATCGCTCAAGTTGGCAAGTGGCGTCGGGTTTATTTTTCGACAAGCCGCAAAGAACGAGCAATTCAGCACCTAATTCAAGTACCACATGATGCAGTCTCGGGTCACGATGTTCACCCGTAAGGTAGTGGATCACTTCGACCATTTCCAGTGCGTTGCCTGCTGATTGTCCCAGTACTTGAGACATATCGGTAATTACTGCGGCGGTGGGTAACCCCAGACCTTCGCCAACCTCTACCATGTTACGCGCCAAATCTTTGGCCATGGCGCTACCCGTGGCGAAAGCACCATTCCCTGTTTTTACATCCAGTACTAATCCATCCAGACCGGCCGCCAGCTTTTTTGATAAAATGGAAGCCGTAATGAGAGGGATTGACTCTACCGTTGCCGTGACATCGCGGATGCTGTACAGGCGTTTGTCGGCTGGTGCAAGCTGGGCGGTTTGACCCACGATGGCGCAACCGGTTTTAGCCACAATTTTTTGGAACAATGGTATGTTTGGTGCGGTGTTGTAGCCTGGGATACTCTCCATTTTGTCAAGCGTTCCACCCGTATGACCCATTCCGCGCCCTGAAATCATCGGCACAAAGGCACCACAGGCCGCCAGCATGGGGGCGAGCATAATGCTGACTTTATCGCCTACACCACCAGTAGAATGCTTGTCCACAACCGGGCCATTAAGCGCATTTTTAGTCCATGACAAGGTAGTACCAGAATGTTGTAAACTCTGGGTTAAAGCGATACATTCTGCCCGGTTCATTCCCTGGAAAAAGACCGCCATAGCAAAAGCAGCTATTTGCCCTTCACTGATAGAGCGATTGAGCAAGCCATCAATAAAAATATTTATCTCGGCTTTGGTTAAAGCCGCACCATCACGTTTTTTACTGATTATTTCCTGAGCTAACATATTGCCGATAAGACCTTTAATTGTGGAGTCATTTTTTGGACGGGTGGTTTTGATGCTATCCGGCTTACTACATCACATGTTATTTTAGCACCTGAAAGAGAACAAATTATCTCATCATAGAACAATGTTAACCAATTGGTCAACTTGTCTGTTAGAATCCACTAACAAAACAAAACAAAACAAAACTGTGGTGTATTTGCCGAGCTTTGATAAATTGACCATTTGGTCAGCCCATGCTAATTTAAGCGGGTTTTAGATGTTATACCTGTGGTATATACCCGTGCCACCTGAAAATGCAGGTTTCAGTGGGAATTAAAATGGTTTTACCGGTTTTTTTGCTCCCAGCAAAACCGGCAAAACCATTTTAAACCCATCGAAGAAGTGCCTGAGAGCATCCACTTCTTCGTTGC
>CAZKUH010000176.1:0-5390 GCA_964555895.1 uncultured Enterobacterales bacterium | reverse complement strand
ATGCTATTTATATAGATATATTGTTTTTCTGTCAGAAGAAATTGAGTACTCCTTAATAGTTCCTTAAAATTGGTAATAATTTGTTTAAAAAATCACTTTTAACACGTGCCGGACTGGTCATGTCGTTGATCATCTTTCTTGCAATCTTGAGTATGTTAAGTGCTATGCTAATTGCTGAGTCGGCTGAAAACGATGGCAGCCGGATCAATATAGCGGGCTCATTACGTATGCAATCTTACAAGATCGCACAACAACTCCTGCTCCATCAAATGCCTTCAATAATTGAATCTAAAGACTTACAAACTACTTTAAAAAAATCCAGTCTGGCAATAGCCATTAAAAGCTTTGAGCAAAAACTGAACCAACCCGTGTTGAGAAACTATCTGGAAAACACCAGTGAACCTGAACTTAATCAAAGTTATGTAACGGTTTTAAGAGAATGGAAAAAGATAAAATTCAATTTAACCCTGCCGATTCAGATAACTTCACTGCCCCAATTATTATCCGATATTAATCACTTGGTCGATACCATCGATCAATTAGTCACTAAACTGGAAATACAGACCCAGGGCAAACTCAGTTTATTACGTTTAATTCAGAGCACTACCTTGTTCCTTACCGTATTTATCAGTTTTATCGCCCTGTATGAATTCACCTATAATGTCGTTTTCCCCCTGAGAAAACTGGTGGATGTAGCAGGTGATATCCGCAATAAAAAATTCTCTGTCAGAGTGGATCATGAAAGCGACGATGAGTTGGGATTGTTATCAGAGACCTTCAACAATATGTCTGCAGATTTGGCCAAAGGTTACGAACTGCTGCAACAACAGGTCAAACAAAAAACACAAAAATTAAAGCAGGCTAATGATGCCCTAGAAATTCTTTATCAATCCGCAAGAGAACTGACCAATGACCCCGGAAATACCAGTCTACTGGAACATTTTATCCAACAATTACAACAAACACTCAATCTGGATAGCTTAGTCATTCGTTTGAGTGGGGAAAAACAGCACGCCTTGATAGGTCATTCTTTAAATCCAGATGAGGATAACGACATCTTAATAGCCGAAGATGATACAGCCGACAAGATGACCTCTAATCCAGCGACCCCCCAAGCAAAAAATTGTAAAATTTTCCCTATTATCATGGGAGATAAACAATTTGGTCAAATAGAATTGCAGCAAAAATATGCACCTGATGAGTCTCAAGACTGGCACTCACATGTACTCTCTTCCATGGCAGATAATATCGCCATGGCTTTCGGCCTTGAAAGAAAAACCGAACAAGAACACCGCTTGATTCTGATGGATGAACGCACGGTTATCGCCAGAGAATTACATGATTCACTGGCACAATCTCTTTCTTATTTAAAAATACAAATCGCTTTACTACAAAAACAACTTAACAAGAACTATAGCAGAGAAAAACTTGCAATAACCATCATTGATATCCGCGAAGGAGTCAGTTCTGCATATCAACAATTACGGGAATTATTGACGACTTTCCGTCTAAAACTTGATTTGAAAGGCTTGCACTCGGCTTTAAAAGATACCGCAGAAGAATACCAGGAAAAAATTAAAATCCCCGTTAATCTGAGTTATAATCTGCAACAAATTCATTTCACACCCAATGAAGAAATACATGTCTTACAAATTATCAGAGAAGCCTTGTCCAACGTCGCTAGACATGCTGAAGCGACCAGTGCAAGTATTAGCTGTCAATTAACCACTGAAGAGCATACGGTCGAATTTATCGTCAGCGATAACGGCATAGGATTAGAAGCGGCAACGCCGGGAAACCATTACGGTATAACCATCATGCAAGAAAGAACACAGTCGCTCCATGGTAAACTTACCATCGAAAATAATCCTTCAGCTGGCGTTGCTGTCAGTCTCAGGTTCTCCCCTTCTAACTTATCAAACCAGCCACTTTTATAGGAAATCCTGTTTTGAACATACAGACACGCATATTACTGGTAGACGACCACCCTCTTTTAAGAAAAGGGGTCGCGCAACTGATTAATTTAGAAGATGACCTCAAAGTTATTTCTGAAGCAGGAGATGGAGAGCAAGCCATTCAGATCGCCATTGAACTGCGACCCGATCTAATTTTACTCGATTTAAATATGAAAGGTATGAATGGTTTGGAAACGCTAAAAGCGCTAAAGAATATTGATAGCGGTTTTAAAGTGATACTTTTTACCGTTTCTGATGCTAACGAGGATGTCATCAATGCTTTAAAATTTGGTGTCGATGGCTATATCCTAAAAGACTCAGAACCCGAAGTACTATTGGAATTAATCAGGAAAGCCGCCAATGGTGAAATGGCTCTAAGCCAACAGCTCACGCAAATTTTAGCTTCTGCCCTCAGGAATGAGGCCTCTCCCCGAACGGTCATCCTGGGTCGTTTAACCGCCAGAGAACTCGATATATTAAAACTTATCAGTCACGGTGACAGTAATAAAATTATTGCCCGCAAACTGGATATCGCAGAAAGCACCGTTAAAGTTCATGTTAAACATTTACTAAAAAAAATGAACTTGCGATCTCGCGTCGAAGCGGCTGTATGGGCTGTTGAATCGAAAATAAAATAATCTCTTTGAGGTTTGCAGCCATCTCACTCTTAGGTGTTATATTCCAAACAAAATATTAGCCTGCTACTATCGTTGCTTCAAGCCAACCGTTTGAGTTAAAATTAAGCACGCTAACCACTTTGTACCTACAGAGAAATTTTATGATTTCAAATTTTTCAGAATTATTAATCATGGCTTCCGAGCAAGAGCAACCCCAACGTTTATTGATGTTATTCGCAAAAAGCCAATCCAAATCGGGAAAACACAATCAAAACAGTGGTACAATTTTCCCGGTGATCTGTGTGGATAAATTACCTGCTGATATTGCTTCATTTGATAGCCTGGTTGCTGAGGCAGATAGCATAAACAATGATTGGAACTTTATTATCGTCGCCGGATTAAATGGACAAAATGGCTTGGCCCCAACCAGTGAAGATGCCGATCCTCATCTGAATAACATGACGAACGCTTTGGCCTCTGGACAAGATATGTCTCAGTATGTAATTTTTGATCGAAATCAAAACCCTGTTTCAATTCAGGCACAATAAATCCCACATTTAATTTATCAAACCTGGGTGAAGTAGCTTTGTAAAGTTAAATGCTTGAAATGGTAATTAAATCAAGGAGTAAATTTATGAAAAATATTGCTGTAATTTTATCTGGTTGTGGTGTTTTCGATGGCGCCGAAATCAATGAAAGCGTGTTTACCTTACTTGAGTTAGAAAAAAACGCTGTCAAATATCAATGTTTTGCCCCGGATATTCCGCAAGCCCATGTCGTTAACCATCTCACTGGTGAAGTGGTAGAAAATGAGACGCGCAATGTACTGGTTGAATCTGCCCGCATCTGTCGAGGGAATATCAAGGATATTAAACAAGCCAATGCAGATGATTTTGATGCGCTAATATTTCCTGGTGGATTTGGCGCCGCTAAAAATCTATCAGATTTTGCTTTTGCAGGTGCTGATTGTAAAGTAAATAACGACGTCCTTAAATTTGCAAAAGCCATGGCTGAAGCAAACAAACCGCTAGGTTTTATCTGTATCTCGCCAGCCATGATCCCACAAGTTTATGGTTCAGGCACTAAGGCTACCATTGGGAATGATGTTGAAGCCGCTCAAGCTATCGAAAAAATGGGCGGTATCCATGTTGAATGCCCGGTTTCAGAATTTGTTCTGGATGAAACGCATAAAGTGGTCAGTACGCCAGCCTATATGCTTGCAGGAAACATGCTCGAAGCCTATGGCGGTATTGAAAAACTGGTAAAAAAAGTACTCGCGTTGATTTAATCATCGCAATCCATGCGATAGCAATACCACAGGGTTGGAAAAGAAGTTTTAAGCCATACTCGTCTGTCGACAGACAGATTTTCTGTTAAGATTTTTCTAGCACATTTGAAATTAGCAGAATATAATAGCGGTCTTTACGATAAGCATCTTTATTTGTTTCAGGAATGCTTTTGCTTATTCTCATCTTCAAAATTCAACCTTTCTAGGTAATCTCATGTCAGCTTTAAAGCTTTTTAGTGGTAATGCAAATCGCCCTCTTGCTGAAAGTATTGCAAGCAATTTAGGTGTCCAACTCTGTGATGCCAAGGTCGGCCGATTTAGTGATGGTGAAATTAATGTTGAAATTAATGAAAATGTTAGAGGACACGATGTTTTCATTATTCAATCTACTTGCCATCCCACCAATGATAATCTGATGGAGCTCATGGTGATGGCAGATGCCTTACGGCGTGCCAGTGCCGGCAGACTTACCGCCGTTATGCCTTATTTCGGTTATGCCCGCCAAGACAGACGCGTACGCTCCAAGCGTGTACCCATCAGTGCTAAAGTTGTTGCTGACATGATGTCTATTGTGGGTATAGACCGGGTATTGACAGTAGATTTACACGCTGATCAAATCCAGGGTTTTTTTGATTTCCCAGTAGACAACGTCTACGCCACACCCGTTCTGCTTGAGGATATTGAAGCACAAAATCTACAAAATATGATGATGGTCTCTCCTGATGTCGGTGGTGTTGTACGAGCCAGGGCCGTTGCCAAACGTTTAAATGACACTCCGCTTGCTATCATTGACAAAAGACGTCCCGAAGCAAATAAGGCCCAAGTCATGAATATTATCGGTGATGTTGCTGGGAAAAATTGCGTAATAGTCGATGATATGGTCGATACTGCTGGCACCATGTGCCTGGCAGCGGCGGCGCTGAAAGAAAATGGTGCGCTCAGCGTGAGGGCCTATTGTACGCATCCGGTATTATCCGGTCCTGCGATGGATAACATTAATGCATCTTTAATGGATGAAATAATTGTTACAAATACCATTCCTCTCTCGGCAGAAGCCGAACAATGTGATAGAATCCGCCAGCTTTCGCTCGCTGAAACGCTTTCAGAAGCGGTTCGACGGGTGAATGAAGAAGAATCTATCAGCTCTATGTTCCTTTATTAGGGTCTGATGATCGCGTTATCCTTGGTCGCACGGGTAACTTATAGCCACCATCATTTACAATTAAGTCATTGCTTTATAAGCAATTTTTGGAGTTATTTATGTCTAATGCTAATACATTAAACGCTGAAATCCGTAAAGACACGGGGAAAGGTGCGAGCCGCCGCCTACGTCATAGCGGAAAAATTCCAGCGATTATCTATGGTTCTGGAAAAGAAACCGTAGCCTTAACCCTGCAACACAGTGAATTATTTCATGCGTTGGAAAATGAATCTTTTTATTCTTCAATTATTACCCTGAAAATAGGTAAAAAGAAAGAAAAGGCTATTTTGAAAGATTTACAGCGCCATCCCTGGAAAAACCTCATCTCT
>CAZKUH010000175.1:0-5399 GCA_964555895.1 uncultured Enterobacterales bacterium | reverse complement strand
TATAATATAACTACAGATACCAGATGTTCATACGTGTGCTATACAGCACAGAACTTAAAAAGCAAACGTCAACAGAGACGAAAGTACAAAAAGAGATAGACGAAAAATTACCACTGCCAGCAACTCGAGAGGCTAAAAGGCCCAAGAAAACCTGGTATACATTGCTGTTTTCCATGCATTTTCGTTTGAAAGACTCTAAGGGTGCCATAAATGTCCTGAAAGCAGCTTTGCATCATTACCCAGTTGAGAAGACCTTTTGGACTCAATTAGGTGCGGTTTATGCACAGCTGGAAGATTTTCAAAATGCCACTGCCGTTATGTCTTTAGCATATCGTCAGAATTTACTGGATAAAGGCTCTGAATTACGTTACACCGCTTCAAACTACACTTATGTTTCAGTACCCTATAAAGCCGCCGAAATTATGGAAGATGGTATGAAGAAGGGTATCATCGAAAATAATGTGCGAAATTGGCGAGCCGCTGCTGGTAATTGGCAGCAGGCAGAGGAGAATGCAAAATCTGCCAAGGCTTACGATAAAGCTGGGACTCTGGATAAGACCGGTAAGTATTTCATCAACGAAGGTGATGTTTATGCGCGCATGGAAAGTTGGAGGAAAGCAGCGAAAGCCTACAAAAAGGCTATCTCGAAAGGCGATTTGAAAGTCAAAGATGAAGGCCGTGCATATTTGAATTTAGGCATAGCACAGTTTAACACTGGAGATTATACCACAGCGATTAAAACGCTGAAAAAAGCAACCAAATTTAAAAAGAAAAAACGTGTGGCGAAACAATGGATTTTGTTTGCCCAGGCTAAAAAGAACAGCAGTAGCTAAGTTATTTTGCGATTATAAAAAAAGCTCCTGTTGGAGCTTTTTTTATGTGTGGAAGTTTTTGTTAAACCATAACCGCTAAAACGGGTCTTATTTATCAAGCAAGATATGGTGAAACGTCCTACGTTTTTATTGCTGTGTTATTTTTCAGGCTGTGCTGATTTAACGACGAAGATAGACAACGTCTAGATCTTTTAAACATTACAAGGAGTCCACTATTCACTATTCATTGGGTAATATGCTGAAAAGTACCAATAAACGTTTCAAGGAACTGACTTCGCAAAGAATACAGTTGGCTGTGACGGGATTGTCGGGTTCGGGTAAGACCACTTTTATCACTTCATTAATCACACAATTAATTACAGCGAATACCGTGGCCAAATTACCTTTCGTTGAATTTATTAACGAAAATCGTTGGTTGGGCGGCAAACTGGAGAATCATAAAAATAGTGAATTTGTACGTTTTGCCTACGAGGAATCTATTCACAGGCTCCAAAAATTAGCCCAATGGCCGGGTTCCACAAATCAGGAAAGCCATATTGTTCTTGAGCTTTGCTATCTGGTTAAACCTTCGCTGTCAGCAAAAATTTGGCCTAAACGTGTGCTTGAACTGGAAATTATTGATTATCCGGGTGAATGGCTAGCAGATATTCCTATGTTGAACATGCATTATTTTGAATGGTCAAAGCAGATTTTAAATCAGTTGAAAACTTTTTCAGATTTGCCTGAAGGCGAAATATTTGCTGAAAAAATGCGACAGCTACAAAAAAATGTGCAGCAACCGAGTACAGAAAAATTGTCTGAAAACAGTACTGCTTTTACCCACGCTGTTGAGGCATATAAAAACTGGCTCAATGCGATAAAGAAAAAATCCAGATATTGTCTATTTTTGCAACCTGGAAGATTTATTTCACCTGGCCATCTTTTACAGACACCTTTGCTTAATTTTTTCCCTTGGGATTTAACATTGTATCCTCTAAAAATTAATTCGCCGATTTTACACTTAGTTGAACATAAATATCGTGCGTATCAAACGCAGGTGATAAAGCCATTCGTTAAAGATTTTTTTTCGCGTTGCTCAAGACAAATAATTCTAGTGGATCTGATTTCGGCGGTTAACGCAGGTACAGAAGCGGTGCTGCAACTACAAAAACTGCTTAAAAGTAGTTTGCAAGTGTACCAATATGGCTCAAACAACTGGTTTAGACGTTTGATTAAGCCTAATATTGAAAAAGTATTAATGACTTCCTCAAAAGCAGATCTTCTACCGCCTGACCAACATCGGAAGATGCAACAGTTGTTGTCATCATTGTTGGTTGATGGAGATAACCCATTATTGGAAAGCAGTTGTCAGTTTAAGGCTTTGGCAATTAGTGCAATTAGAGCGACTGAAAATCGCATCATCACCGAAAAAGGCCAGGAAATTCAAGCGGTATGTGGACGACTACTTCACGCCGATCTGAATAATATAGACTCCGATCGCTGGGTAACAGTGGTGCCTGGTTCTTTCCCTGACTCTTTAGAAGATTTAGCCGGCCTAGACAAGACGATGATTGATGTTCATCAGTTTAAGCCACCTGAAAACTGGCAACTTGGTGAGAATGCATTACCGCATATCCGGATGGATCAAGTTATAGAATTCTTGCTGGGAGATTTATTACAATGAAATCCCTTAAAAAAATGCACAACGCAAAAGATGAACTAAAGTTAAAACCTAAAATATTGGAAGGTGTTGTCGGCAAAGAATTTCAGCACCACACCCCACAGGCAGCATTAAAACAGCAGTCAAAGTCGTTAAGTTCATCCTCAGAAAAATTAGCCATAGAATTAACCACATCTAAATCGTTTTTCAGTCATAGTAATAAAACTGCAATAAAACTCATTTCTTTTTTATCAATTTTCTTTGTTGCTGGTTTGGCCGTTGATAGTGTGTTAAATCTTGTTCATTCACGGCCATGGCTTGGTTATTTATTGGCCTTGATCGCTGCCATCCTGGTTTGTATGATTGTTTACAAAATCATACAAGGCATTCAATCAAGAAAACGCATCAATAGACTGCAATATTTCAAGCATAAATTTATTTTGATTGCCGGAGAACAAAATAAAATTAAAACAAATTGTTCAGAACTGTCAACAACGGCGTTGAAAATAATATTGCAAGATATGAGTAAAAATTTACCGCTGCAATTCTCGACACAAGTTCCGTTATTTTTATCTTCGATTGAATCTCACCACGACCCACAGGAATTATTGAACTTATACGATCTGATAGTGTTAAGACCTTTGGACAATGCAGCAAAAAAAATTATTATCAAGTCGTCAGCCAAAGTGGCTGGAGTGGTTGCAATATCAACCTTACCCTTGCTGGATACCATAGCCACATTCTGGTTTTCTCAGCGGTTACTAAAACAACTGGCTATTCTTTATGGCTATCCAACTGTCTCGACCTGGTATTTACTAAAATCCTCAGTTAGTTCAGCTATTTTGGCAGGAGGAACTGAAGCTTTGTTACAATTGTCATCGGATGATTTACTCAGCGGTTTGAGCGAGAAGCTATCTTCTCGTTTGGCTCAGGGGGCAGCTTCGGGTATTTTGTCCGCACGCTTGGGTTTTGCTGCTCAAACATATTTACGCCACTTACCCTTTAGTAAAAAAACGCCCAATGTATTATTTCAGATTGTCAAAGAATTGAAACAACAGATATTCAGTAGCAGTAAAGAAAGCGCTATTCAAAGCGAAGCGCATCAATCGGATTCAGATTAGCTGCTTTTGAAGCGGGGAGAATGCCAAAGATGACGCCAACAAAGATTGAAAAGCCAAAGGCTAAGGCAATAGCCCAAAATGGTACCTGAGCGGCAGGCAACTGTGGCACTGCCGCGGCAATGGCAACGCCTGCACCATAGCCTAAAATAATGCCAATAATGCCGCCCAAAACGGAAAGAACGATGGCTTCAATTAAAAATTGCATTAAAATATGATGCCTTTTTGCGCCTATGGCTTTGCAAATACCAATTTCTCTTGTTCTTTCAGTGACCGAAACCAACATGATATTCATAATGCCTATTCCCCCGACCAGCAATGAAATGGAGACGATGCCTCCCAACACTAGCGTCAGCATATCTGTAATTTTTGAAATGGTCGAAAGTAGCTGTTCAGGGGTTTGAATTTTAAAGTCATCGGTGGCGCCTTTTTTAATCTTATGCTGTAGACGAAGCAGTTGTTCAATTTGTTTTTTTATGTTTTCAGTTTGTTTTGCCTGAGAGACTGTGAACTGAAAAACGACATCCGGGCGTGCATTGACACCTAATATGCTTTTACCGGTATTGTAGGGAATTAATACCAGATTATCCCGGCTGATCCCCAGGAAATCACCTTGCTTTTCCAAAAGGCCAATGACATGAAACCATTCTCCAGCAATTTTTAAAAATGTTTTGTCTAGGTTTTCAGGCAACTCAAGTTCTCGTTGAATTTCTGTGCCAATAACGGCAACCCGACGTCTATGCTTATTGTCTTCAGCACTGATAAATCGACCTTTTTCGGGAAAAATTTGACTCACATCTTGATAAAAAGATGTCGTGGCGCGGATGTTGGCAAAAGTTGTTTTGCCCTGATAATTAATAAAACCACCATTGACGCCCAGCACGGAAAACTGTGGTGTCATTTTATTAATTCCTTTGACTCGATTTTTTATAATTTGATAGTCATCATCGCTGAGTTTTGCTCTTTTCCCTTGTAACGCCTGTTTGAATGGTGTATAAGCCCGCACGGTAAGTGAGTTGCTGCCTAAGCCTTTAAACTGTTGGGTGATTGAATAGTTGAGTCCTTGAATAACACTGACTACTGCGATCACAGATGAGACACCAATGACGATACCTAACGTCGTCAGAAAACTCCTGAAACGGTGTGCGATAATGGATTGCATGGCAGAGCGAAAACTTTCGAGTAGACTAAACATTTGCAGCGCTATTGGTGGTGAAACTATCTGCTATTAATTGCCCATCTGCTAATTTGATATGACGCTGACAGTGAGCTGCAATATCGTTCTCATGTGTCACAAGAATGATGGTTTGTCCCTGCTGATGTAATGCTTCAAACAATGCCAAAATCTCAATGCCAGTTTTAGAATCCAGGTTGCCTGTAGGTTCATCGGCAAGCAATAAAGCCGGTTTTGTTACCAGTGCTCTGGCGATTGCCACTCTTTGACGTTGACCTCCCGACAATTCGTTGGGTAAATGATGCATGCGATCAGCCAGGCCGACTTGTGTTAATACTTCTACGGCTCGCCGTTTCCGTTCGGATATTTTGACGTTTTGATAAACCAGTGGTAACGCAACATTGGCCAAAGCTGAAGCTCTAGGGAGCAAATTAAAAGATTGGAAAATAAAGCCAATTTCGTGATTTCGGATTTCAGAGAGAGAATTATCATCCATGGTGCAGACATTTTTATTGTTCAGAAAATATTCACCTGTTGAGGGTTTGTCCAGGCAACCTAAAATATTCATCAAGGTAGATTTTCCTGAACCCGAAGAACCTATTATGGCGACATATTCATTCACATTGATATTCAGC
>CAZKUH010000174.1:0-5442 GCA_964555895.1 uncultured Enterobacterales bacterium | reverse complement strand
CCAGTGGCTCAATTGGCAGAGCAGCGGTCTCCAAAACCGCAGGTTGGGGGTTCGATTCCCTCCTGGCCTGCCATTTTTCAGGGCATATTTTGCTCCTAAAGTGGCAGCAGTAAAAGATTGAGGTACCTTACAGATGATGAGTACCGTTAAAAGGTTAAAACAGGTAATAGCATGAGCACAAAGGTAGAGAACCAAAGTTCTGGATTTGATTGGCTAAAGTGGATAATTGTCATTGCGATTGTTCTTGGCGCTATCTGGGCAAATGAGAAATATTCAGACATACCGAGTGCCTATCGTTTTCTGGGTATTTTAGCTGCGGGTCTGGTTGCGTTGGTATTTGCTTTTGCAACGGATAAAGGTAAGCGCTTCAAACAATTTGCACATGAATCTCGCATTGAAGCACGAAAAGTGGTGTGGCCCAATCGACGAGAAACGGTACAGACAACCATAATTGTAATTGTTTTTACGATTGTTGTGGCTTTAATTTTGTGGGGCATCGATGTGGTTGTATTGAAAGCTATTGATTGGTTAATGGCACTCTAAGGGGACAAGCATGGCATTACGTTGGTATGTGGTTCAGGCCTACTCCGGCTACGAGAAGAAAGTGAAAGCTTTACTTGAGGAACGTATTGCAATTAATGAACTGGAAAGTCAGTTTGGCGATATTTTGGTTCCAACCGAAGAAGTGGTTGAAATGCGAGGCGGGCAAAGGCGTAAAAGTGAACGTAAATTTTTCCCGGGTTATGTGTTGGTCCAGATGGAACTGGGTGATGATACCTGGCATTTGGTTCGAGAAACGCCTCGAGTATTGGGTTTTATCGGTGGAACTTCTGAACGACCAGCACCGATCTCCGAAAAAGAAGCGAACGAAATTTTGAGTCGTCTTGATGAGTCAATCGATCAACCCAAGCCAAAGACCATGTTTGAGCCTGGAGAAATGGTGAGAGTTATTGAGGGTCCATTCACCGATTTCAACGGTGTAGTTGAGACGGTGAACTATGAGAAAAGCCGCTTACAGGTATCTGTTTCGATCTTTGGTCGCTCCACACCGGTAGAGTTGGAATTCGGTCAGGTTGAAAAAAGCTGATCAAACAAAATTTGAAGCGAGTCAAGCTGTCAAATTAGTATGCTCAGATTGATATTTGATTTGAGAATTTACCATTAACTCGGGGAGCTGAAAAGCGTTTGCACCCGAAGCGAGGAAACTATGGCCAAGAAGATCGAAGCCTATATTAAGCTACAAATCCCGGCGGGAGCCGCCAATCCGAGTCCACCGGTGGGACCCGCCTTAGGACAGCATGGTGTCAACATCATGGAATTTTGCAAGTCATTTAATGCGGCGACTGATAAAGTCGAAAAAGGCCTGCCAATTCCTGTTGTTATTTCTGTCTACAGCGATCGAAGTTTTACCTTTGTTACTAAAACGCCCCCGGCAGCTGTTTTATTGAGAAAAGCTGCAGGCGTCGCTAAAGGCAGCGCTGTACCCAACAGAGACAAGGTCGGCACAGTAACCAGAGCACAGCTGGAAGAAATAGCACATACCAAAGAGCCTGACCTAACGGCAGCAAATTTGGATGCTGCAGTTCGCACCATTGCGGGTACCGCTCGTTCAATGGGCCTGATGGTAGAGGGTTAAGATATGGCTAAATTAACAAAAAGAGCCCAGGTAATTCTGGAAAAAGTAGATAGTGAAAAAGCCTATATGGTCGATGATGCCATTTCACTTTTAAAAGAACTCTCAAGTGTTAAATTTATTGAGACAGTTGAAACGGCTATTAATTTAGGTGTTGATCCGCGTAAATCAGATCAAAATGTCCGTGGTGCTACAGTCTTACCTAACGGTACAGGCAAAGACGTAAGAGTCGCAGTCTTTACCCAGGGTGCAGCAGCAGAAGCCGCTAAAGAAGCGGGAGCGGATATTGTTGGGATGGATGAGCTGGCAGCAGAAGTTAAGAAAGGTAATTTGGATTTTGATATCGTTATTGCCAGCCCCGATGCCATGCGTGTTGTCGGCCAGTTAGGTCAGATCCTTGGGCCGCGTGGTTTGATGCCGAACCCTAAAACGGGCACAGTGACGCCAGATGTCGCCACCGCAGTAAAAAATGCCAAAGCAGGTCAGGTACAGTATCGTTCCGATAAGGGTGGAATTATTCATGCGCCCATTGGTAAGATTAATTTTGAAAGTAGTGCCATCAAGCAAAATCTGGAATCGCTTGTTGCTGCATTAAGTAAAGCGAAACCGGCGAGTTCAAAAGGTATTTATTTGAAAAAAATATCTATCTCTTCAACTATGGGTCCAGGTTTAGCGATTGACGTAACCAGTCTGAATTTAAAAGACTGATACATACGTCCGGGTTGCAAGACCCACTTCTTTGGGTTGCTTCGCTAGTATTTTACACTGACGAAGCGACCGTCAAAGACCGTAGGTGCCGTGAGAATTTGATTCTTGGCGGCTTAATTAATGCCAACGCAGACGGTAGGATCCGACTCTGGAAAGATTCTCCGTATCGAGAGATAATAGAATTTGTTTTTCTATTATTAATTATATCGGCCAGTTTTCTGGCCATAATCAGGAGGTGAACGAAGTGCCACTTTCACTTGAAGGTAAGAAGGCTGTTGTCGCTGAAGTCAACGAAATCGCATCCAGTGCCCTGTCCGCAGTGGTCGCTGAATATCGTGGTATCGGTGTTTCGGATATGACAGAACTTCGAGTAAAAGCCCGTGAAGCTGGAGTTTATTTACGTGTCATACGTAATACCCTAGCAAAACGTGCCGTGGAAGAAACCGAGTTTGCCTGTATGCAAGATACTTTCGTTGGTCCATTAGTATTTGCATTTTCTCTTGAAGCACCTGGCGCAGCTGCGCGATTGCTTAAAGAGTTTGCGAAAGACAACGAAAATATCAAGGTAACCGCTTTATCAATTGGTGGCAGTTTACTGGGTCCAGAACAACTGGATGCAGTGGCCAGCTTACCGACTAGAGATGAAGCGATTGCCATGCTGATGTCGGTCATGCAAGCACCTGTAGGCAAACTTGTTCGTACTATCAATGAAGTACCTAGCAAGCTTGTTCGTGTACTTGCGGCTGTTCGGGATCAAAAACAGGCAGCCTGATTTTTTCACCCTAATAATTTTATGTTTGGTTAATAACCAGGAGTATTCAAATGGCTCTGTCCAAAGACGATATTTTAAATGCAATCTCAGAAATGAGTGTTATGGAAGTTGTTGAACTCATCGAAGCTATGGAAGAAAAATTCGGTGTATCTGCCGCTGCTGCTGTTGCAGTTGCTGCGCCTGCCGCTGGTGATGCTGGAGCTGCTGTTGAAGAGCAGACCGAATTCAGTGTGATCATGAGCAGCTTTGGCGCAAACAAAGTTTCAGTCATTAAAGCTGCACGTAGTATTACAGGTCTTGGCCTGAAAGAAGCTAAAGGGATGGTTGAAGGGATACCAGCAACTATCAAAGAAGGCATCGAAAAAGCAGAAGCGGAAGATATTGTTAAGCAATTGACCGAAGCTGGTGCGACAGCAGAAATCAAGTAAGTTGTTGATTTTTTGTTGTAAATCGTTGTAGAATCGACGATTGGCTGGTGACATTTGTCACCGGCCTTTTTCCGTTTGTTTAATAGGGCTGATTTCACACCCGCTAGATGACGAAAAAAAACAGAAAATATGATCCACACCGACAGTGTTTGCTAATCAAAGAGAGTGAATTGAATAGCAACACCAGAACACATTGTAGATAAACAAATTGTAGATAAACAATGTGAAAGATGTGTGAAACTTTTAAAAGAATAGAACGACTTGAGTCCTAAAGCAAGGATTTAAGTCTGAGCTAGCTGAGGAATCCTGATGACCTACTCATATACTGAGAAGAAGCGTATCCGCAAAGATTTTGGAAAACAAACTGCGGCTGCTGATACGCCCTATTTATTGGCAATCCAATTAGATTCCTATCGTGAATTTTTAGAAGGAAATGAAGCAAGGGATAAGAAGTCTGGTTTGAACAGTGCTTTTGAATCGGTATTTCCTATTTCCAGTTTCTCTGGTAATGCATCTCTTGAGTATGTCGATTATAAACTTGGCAAACCTGAATTTGATGTCAAGGAATGTCAGATAAGAGGGATTACTTATGCCGCACCCATGCGTGTCACCATTCGGCTGATTATTAACGATAAAGAATCTAAAACCGGCGCCATAAAAGAAATCCGTGAACAAGAAGTTTACATGGGTGAAATGCCACTAATGACTGGCAATGGAACCTTTGTCATCAATGGTACGGAACGCGTTATCGTTTCTCAGTTGCACCGTTCGCCCGGGGTGTTTTTTGATAGCGATAAAAGTAAAACACAAAATTCAGGCAAATTACTCTATTCCGCCAGAATAATTCCTTATCGAGGCTCATGGCTTGATTTTGAATTTGACCCTAAAGATATGGTTTATGTGCGCATTGACCGCAGACGTAAATTACCTGCCACTGTGATTTTAAAATCATTGGGTTTTAGTGTTGAAGATATTCTGGGTATGTTTTTTGAACATAATAGTTTCACTGTGGTAAAAGATGAATTCCGCATGAAACTCGTTCCACAGCGTTTACGTGGTGAAACCGCAGCTTTTGATATAAAAGATGGTAAAGGCAAAATTGTGGTTGAAGAAGGCCGTCGTATTACGGTACGTCACATTAAGGCGATAGAGGCGGCAAAATTAAAGCACTTGGTTATTCCCAAAGAATCTATGGTTGGTAATATTCTGGCTAAAGATATTATTGATAAACAAAGTGGTGAAGTGTTATATGAAGCCAATACTGAATTTACCGAAGAAGTATTGGATGAGTTGGCCGAAAAAAATATTAAAGAATTCACCACTATCTATATCAATGATTTGGATAAGGGCGCCTTTATTTCGGATACCCTGCGCATTGATGCAACACGTTCAAGACTGGATGCACTGGTAGAAATTTATCGCATGATGCGACCGGGTGAGCCACCGACTGAAGATGCGGCCAAGACTTTGTTCGAAAATTTGTTTTTCAATGAAGATCGCTATGATCTCTCTCGAGTAGGACGAATGAAATTTAATCGTCGACTGAAGCTTGAAGAAGACGAAGGGAAAGGTATTTTAGACGCTGAAGATATTGTTGAGGTAATGAAAACCCTCATCGACATCAGAAATGGTAATGGTAACGTAGATGATATTGACCATTTGGGTAATCGCCGCATTCGTTCAGTCGGCGAAATGGCCGAGAATCAATTCCGTGTGGGATTAGTGCGTGTAGAACGTGCCGTTAAAGAGCGTTTGAGTCATGCAGAAGCTGACAATCTCATGCCGCAGGATTTGATCAATGCCAAGCCGGTTTCAGCTGCGGTAAAAGAATTCTTTGGTTCCAGTCAATTATCGCAGTTTATGGATCAAAATAATCCATTATCTGAAATCACACACAAACG
>CAZKUH010000173.1:0-5449 GCA_964555895.1 uncultured Enterobacterales bacterium | reverse complement strand
AAAAAGTCACGCTACCAGAAAAACTGATTAAGGAGGATCAGGCTGGCATAGAATCTATTGCTCAAGTGTCAAGTAAAAAAAATATTGAAAGTGAAATGAACGATTTATTATTAAACATGTTTTCAAGAAATTTAGGCGATCCAGAGATAGAACTGAAGAATACCATCGATCTCATTCGAAAAATGAATCTTGAATAAGTATGATATCCTGCTTTCAGGTTATTGTTGTTATGTTGGAAAACTTGCAAGCATAATCCATAAAGAACAGATCAGACCCACCGTCCAGATCAAGCTGCGAACCCCATCCAGATCAAGCAGGTAAACAATATGATAAATGACACGGCTAATGATGTAAGTTATTGCCAGATATTGTATTTTATCACCCGTAGTCTGGGTGGTGATAGCGGTTAAAATTGCCGTCGCAAAAATAATCAGTGATTCGAATGAATTTTCATGTGCCGCTTGTGCTCTGGCGCCAAAGCCTTTAAGTTGTGATGCTTGCAGTCTTGGGTAGTGATTATCATAATGCCCCATTTTTTTCATCGCTATTGCCACAGGAATCTTGGCTAAGTAAGGTAGCATGACGGCGATTATCAGGGTACTGAGAAGTATGGTCATTAGGTCACCAATAAATTGTTAGTTGGAATCAGCTTTGTTGTCTTCATCTTCAAGCCTGGGTTTTACTTCTGGATCATAGGGTGTAATGAGCATCACAACACCAATAAGCGGATGATCGAAATAATGAATGACTTTACTGCGAACTCTTCTTTTTTGATGTAATAAGTAAGGTTTTAAAAATTCCATTTTCACTTTGGCTGAGTCTTTTTGCTCTGTACCGGTTTGGGTAAAGTTGAGCAGGTTGTCATCGTTGACTTCATTCCAGTTCAAATGCGCTGGAAGTATATTGCTGTCGTCGTTTAATGGTGTCTCGTTTGCTGTCCCAAGATCTGAAATCTTTTCAGGGAAAGTGAAATTACTGAATGAAGAAAATTGATTTTCATCGACTTCTTTCAAGCCTTCATGGTTAAAAACAAGATTAAATTCAACGTGCAAATAACGTTTAACGTAAACCGAGAAGGTACCATCTAATTCCCACAAGTGTTTTACTGGCTTGGCAAACTCTGGCAAACCATTATTTATAAATCCTGCATTTTCATTTGCTGCTCTCGTCGTGCTTTCAGCTGGTGGTGATGGGGGCTGATCTGTTTCTTCTTCAGACAGCAGTGGTTTTTGGGGTCGATCCGGCACTGAATTTGCTGGATTAACAACAACCGCCAAACTCTCACTCTGAGCTGTATTTTCTTGCTTGAGCCCAGTTTCAGCAGTTTGTTGAGGGTTTTGCGCTTGAACTGGGGGGAGCTTGATCAAGGGGTAGCCATCATCATTAAAACGTTTGGCGAAATCGCTACCGCCAAAAATTCTCACGGGGACACTTTTAGATTTGGAGAGTACGGGTTGTCGCCACGAAATATAATTTAACAAACGGTATTTAGCCGTTCGCTTAATCACCTTTGCATGAGGACTCAGGGTAAAAGTTGCATCGGTTAACGTTATATAGGGTAATTCAGAGGATACCATGTCAAAGAAAGGCACATGGTTAACTTCGGCATCGCTGGTGACGTCGTTGATATTGGGCGAAATAGCCACCTCACCATTGTGTGATTTTTTTTGTTTTAAATCTTGTTTGGTTGATGACTGAGTGTTTTTTGTGCTTTTATATTGATCAGATGGACTGCCGATTTTATGCGGATCGTTTTGAGAATTCTCCTCTGAGCTTATTTCAAAAGGTGGCGGCGGGGTGAGGAAATCATAAGCCGAGGCAATATCTGGCTTTCTCACTTCATCCGGCCAGTTTTCAGCCGTTAATCCAGATGTATCGGTGCGAGCGAATATAATGAGTTCGATCTGGAACCAACGCTCCTTTGCCTTATCTTTATTATCATCAACCTTTGAACTTTGTGCAAATACAGCAGTGTTCAAATAAATGAGTGAAATTATGAGGGTATAAATCCGCGGCATTGTACATACTCTTTATATTAACTGTTTGGATAATATCGCTTTATGTGGTTTTAGGCTAGAAACAATTTTCAAGCTTCCAGCTGGTGCAATAATTGCTGCACAAATGATAAGCGCTTTTGCGGGTTATCCATCGCATTACAAATCCTTAAACGGGTAGGGCCTTCAAGACTGAATATGGGTGATTTCTGCTGAATAAGTTGAATAATTTTCATGGGTTCAATATTGGGTTTTTCATTAAAATCAATATGGCCTCTACTTTCATTTAGTTGTATCCGTTTAATGCCAATATGGTTACAGCGTAGCCTGAGTAAACTTATAGCAAAAAGATTTTTACTAGCCTCTGGCAATAAGCCAAAGCGATCGATAAGTTCAACTTTGAGTTTATCGAGTGCATTCGATGAATTAGCACTGGCTATTCTTTTGTAAAGATTCAAACGGATTGAGACATCCACGACATAGTCATCCGGTAACAGGGCCGGTATTTGCAGTTCAATTTCGGCTTTACCGGTCATAACATCATTTAAACTGGGCTCTCGACCCTCACTTAATGCTGTCACTGCTTTATCCAGCATATCCATGTATAAATTGAAGCCAATATACTGGATCTGGCCACTTTGATCTTCTCCCAGTATTTCACCCGCACCACGAATTTCCAGATCTTGACTGGCAAGCAAAAAACCAGAACCCAAATCATCCATTGATTCAATGGCTTGCAATCTTTTCTTAGCGTCACTTGTCATGATGTTTTCTGAGTGCGGCCTGAGTAAATATGCATAGGCTTGATGGTGCGAACGACCTACGCGACCCCTTAATTGATGTAATTGGGCTAAACCAAAATGATCGGCACGATCAATGATAATGGTATTGGCATTGGGGATATCGATACCATTTTCAATGATGGTAGTACAAACAAGTAATTGATAACGATGATGATAGAAGTCCTGCATCACCTTTTCCAATTGGGTTTCTTTCATTTGTCCGTGACCGACGGCAACCAGTACATCGGGTAACAGGCGTCGAATGTCATCAGCCTTTCGCTCAATGGAGGCGACATCATTATGGACATAAAATATTTGCCCACCGCGTCTGATTTCACGGCTAATAGCATCTTTTATAAGCAGCTCATCCATTGATTTGACAAAGGTTTTTACCGCAAGCCGTTTTTGTGGTGGTGTGGCAATAATGGATAGATCCCGTAGACCGGATAACGCCATATTCAAGGTTCTGGGGATCGGGGTTGCTGTTAATGAAAGAATGTCAAGATTGGCTTTTAAAGCTTTGAGTTGTTCTTTCTGACGCACGCCAAAACGATGTTCTTCATCAATGATCGTCAAGCCAAGCCTGCTAAAGTGAATATCTTTTTGCAATAATTTATGTGTACCAATGACAATATCTACCTTGCCATTTTCGAGGTCTTGCAAAATGAGTTGTTGTTGCTTCGGTTTGACAAATCGGGAAAGCACTTCAATTCTGATGGGCCAATCGGCAAATCGGTCTCTAAAATTTTCATAATGTTGCTGGGCTAATAATGTGGTGGGTACCAGGATGGAAACCTGAGAGCCGCTGGTGGCTACGACAAAAGCGGCACGCATAGCGACTTCTGTTTTACCAAATCCCACATCACCACAAACCAGCCGATCCATGGGTGAAGGTTTATTTAAATCTTCAATTACCGCCTCGATAGCCAGCTTTTGATCTTTGGTCTCCTCAAAGGGAAAGCTGGCTGAAAATAAACGATACTCTTGTGCTTCTATGGAAAATGTTTTGCCTTTTCTTATGGCTCTTTGCGCATGTATTTCTAGTAATTCTGCCGCAACATCACGTATTTTTTCAGCGGCTTTTTTTCTCGTTTTACGCCATTGTTCATTACCGAGTTTGCTTAATACGATTTTGGCATCAGGGTTGCCGCTAAATCGACTGATAGCATCAAGATTTTGTACGGGTACATAGAATTTGTCACCGCCAGCATATTCAATAGCGAGGAATTCAGTCTCATAAGGCGAAATATCCAGTTTTTGTAATCCCAGGTAACGACCAATACCTTGCTCTAGATGGACGACCGCAGAGCCTATTTTAAGTTCAGCCAGATTACGGATGATATTGTCGACATCCACATGATTTTGTTTACGGTCGCTGGACAGCCGTACCTTTTCACCATAAAGTTGGGCTTCAGCAATAATTTGCAGATGACGGTCATTATCAACAAAACCTTCTGCTAATGGTGCAATTGTAATCGCACAAGATATTTCACTTTCAATAAAATTTTGCCAATGCGCTATGGTCGTAAATTCAATGCCAGCATCCTGTAACCATTGCGCCAGTTGTTCCTGTCTGCCAGCAGATTCGGCGGTAATCAGGGTTCGATATTGCGATTGAGACAAACAGGCGGCTAATCGATGCATTAAATTGGTATGTTTATTGTCTAAAGTCACATCTGGCAGTGGGCAATAATTAAGTCGAGTTGCCCTTAACTTGCTTTTGAGTTCATTTTGCGAAAGCCAAATTCGGCTATATTGTTTGAGTTTTCGGTTTAATTCATCGGCTTTAATAAATAATGCCTCTGGTTTCAAGGCGGGGCGTAAAATACTTTTTTTTCTGATTTCATAACGTTGAAATATTTCATGCCAATTATCGGTTAAAGATTGCTGCCAATCATCCAACTCGATAATTTGCAGGTCTTCAGGCAAATAATCAAAAATAGTTTCCAGTTGTTGATGAAAAAATGGCAGGTAATATTCAATCCCTTGCGGTACATTTCCTTTGGATATTTGTTGATAAATACACGCCGGATCGCGACTGATTTCAAATTCTGCCCGCCAATTTTGCCTGAACAAGGTAATCGTTTCATCATTTACCGCAAACTCATGTGCTGGCAGCAAGCTGATGCTGTCAATTTTATCTTTAGAGAGTTGACTATCAGCATCAAATTCACGCAGACTATCCAGTTCATCATCAAAAAAATCAAGTCGTAGCGGAAATTCGGCGCCAGAAGGGAACAGGTCAATAATGGCACCTCTTAGCGCATATTCACCGTGAGAATAGACCTGGCTTACATGCTTATAGCCTGCATGGATGAGTCGTTGAGCAAAAACCTCCGGGTCAAGTTTTTGTCCCTGTCTTAACAACAGACTGTGATGTTCCAAAAAGGTGCGTGGTGCCAGCCTTTGCACCAAGGTAGAGACCGGAATTAAAACAATACCCTCGGCCATGGTAAGAAATTGATGCAGGGTTTCAATACGTTGAGAAATAATATCCTGGTGTGGGGAGAAACTGTCATAAGGCAAAGTTTCCCAGTCTGGTAAAATGGTCACAGCATTTGCTTGATGAGAAAAATAATCTATTTCCAGCTTTAACTGATTAGCACGATGGTTATCCTTAACAATACACAGCACCGGTGATTTTTGTTGCGAAATATATTGCGTGATTTCCAG
>CAZKUH010000172.1:0-5471 GCA_964555895.1 uncultured Enterobacterales bacterium | reverse complement strand
ATTAACTTGATAGTTTTAATTATACCCTGATACTCTTGATATATTCATCAATTTCCCTTCATAATACAGGGTTCTTGGTATGATCTATACGTTTTACTTCGCCAGCAAGATACTTCGCTGAGTGTATTTATCATCCCCTAAAGTTAATCAACAAGGAGAAGCCATATGGGACAAAAGGATAAGTTTGAAATTTTGCCGGAAAATCTTGAGCTAGTGCCACTAGACGAACAGCACAAAACTACAGTAAAAAAGTCTACAGACACGCCAGCGGGTCAGGCTAATTTCACTATTGATAAACGTTCCTATGTGGACAGACGAAAAGCTAATGACCGACGAGAAACTATCCGTTTTCAAGATGAAAGAAGAACAGAAATCGACCGCCGCGCTTCTTCCGCTAACTGGGATACCTTATAGCATTTTACCCGTTTTTTGTTCAACCGTTAAAATAATTCTGCCTGGATACTTGCTAACATTTTCAAAGGGTTTTTCGCTTGGGTAATCGGTCGTCCAATAACGAGATAATCACTACCCATCTGTAACGCCTCTTTAGGGGTAACGACCCTTTTCTGATCATCCTGCTTTGTACCAACCGGTCTGATTCCAGGGGTGATCAATTTAAATTCTGAAGAAAGCGTGCTTCTCAGCATTTCGACTTCTTTGGCAGAACAAACCACACCATCCAAACCCGCATCAGCACTTAATAATGCTAGGTTTTTCACTTGCTGAGGTAAGGAAACAGCAATGCCGGATTGTTGCAGATCAGACTGCGTCATGCTGGTTAAAACAGTAACTCCGGTTAATAAAGGCCTATTTTCACCATAAGGTATCAGGGCTTCCTTTGCCGCCAACAGCATCTCTTTTCCACCACTCGCATGAATATTGACCATCCACACACCGAGATCAGCGGCAGCACTCACCGCATTGGCAACAGTATGAGGAATATCATGAAATTTTAGATCGAGAAATAACTCGAATTTCAATTGTTGAATTTCTCTGATAAAATTTGGCCCAAAGCGAGTGAACATCTCTTTGCCCACCTTCACTCGACAAGTTGCCGGGTCCAGTTGATGGAGCAAGGTAAATGCCTGCTCTTTTTTTGCATAGTCCAAAGCAACGATAATGACTTTATCCATAAAATATTCTCATATTAGTTCAAGTGACTGCACTGATTGTTGCTATTCACCTTCAATGCCTAGGATCGGCTTTACTGTTCCCCAATTTTTGCAACCTGGACAATTCCAGTAAAGCTGGCGCGACTCAAATCCACAATTTTCACAGCGGTAACAAGGTTTAGAATTCAGTAACTCATCAACCAATTCTTGTAATAAAAGCAAACTGTCTTTGCCTTTAGCACTGGCATGTAACACATGTAACTCAATAAGAGCCTGCAATCCTCTCAGTGAAGGAGACAAGCGTAAGTGCCCAGTTATATACTCTGCAGCCGCCAGATCACCTTCATCTATTTGAATACGATTTGCAGCCGCTAGCAAGACTGTAGCGCCGGCACCATTTTTCACGGCATCCTGCAACAACAGTTGATATTCCTTGTTCAGGTTAAGTGCTTCAAAACACTGTTCAAGTGCAGTCAACGATTCGGAAAAAAAGTAGATGTCCTGATTCACTAATTTTTTATAAGAATTTAATGCTTCTTTCCAATGGTGTTGCCGCCGCGAAACATCCCCTTGTAACAAGCTAACCCGCACTGAGTTCTTGTCAATTTTACTGGCCTTTCTGAGTAATCCAGAGGCGATAGTGAGATGTCCTTTTTCGATTTCACGTTCTGCGAGTTCACAATAAAAATGAGCACAATCCACCCGAATATCGTAACTACCAAGTTGTTGCAGTTCTTTTGCCACGACAATAGCTTGATCCCAATCTTTGGTCGCCTGATGGATAGTTAATAATTGTTGTAAACTGGATTGCTGGTACGCGGGGGTCGTTTTCAGATCAGCGAAAATATGTTCGGCTCTATCTAACACCCCTGCGGTGAGGTAATCCAGTCCCAATTCAAAAAGTGCGAGTTGCCTGAGTTCTTCCGCCAGGGACGGTCGGGCTATAATATTTTGATGAAGTCTCAGAGCACGGTCAACTTCACCTCTTTTACGAAACAGGCTGCCAAGCGCCAAATGTGTCTCCACCGTTTCGTTGTCTACCTCTAATAACTGAATAAATGTGTCTATCGCTTTATCTGGTTGTTCATTGAGTAAATAATTTAAACCGACTATATAATGGCGGGATAATTTGTTGTTGATTTTAGCTGCGGGGATATTCGGAAATGAACGGCCAGCGTACCAGCCGGTAGCGGCTGCAATCGGTAATAAAAGTAGAAGCCATTCTATAGACACGTCTTACACCTGAAATCATCTGACTTATTTAAGAGACAGCACCCGGATATTCTCGAGTTCTTTCTGCAATTCATTAATTTTTTTTCGATACCGTCTTTTTTCTGTATTGTTTTTAACATATTGAGGCAACAACAATACCAGCAAAAACAACATCCCAGCAATAAAGGCAGACAATAATAAATATGAGACATACCATTGGAAATCACCCAATAAATAGTCAAAATTTACCAGCGTATCATTCGCCCCTGTAAACAAGGCAGCCAGAATCATCAACAGCAACCCCAAAACCAATATGATTAGAGCCTTCATAATAAAACCTCAACAAAGCCAAACTGAGAAATTAAATTCAAACATCATTATACCCAAAACAATGCTAAAAAACCGCATGGTTCTCAGTATTCACTTCTGACTCAAGCAACTTTAGTGTTTGTCCACCGAGGGTGGTAGATGGGCTTTCAACGACGGCTTTGTCGTTCTTTCCAGGCACTATCGACTCTCTCTCGCAGTTCTTTACCAGGTTTAAAATGGGGTACCGATTTACCCGCTAAAGTTACTGCTGTTCCGGTTTTTGGGTTCCGGCCAACTCTGGGGGCTCTAAAATGTAGAGAAAAACTACCAAAACCACGAATTTCGATTCGCTCACCTTTAGACAGTGTTTGTGCCATATGTTCGAGAACTGACTTTACTGCCAATTCAACATCTTTATAAGATAGCTGGATATGCTGACTGGCCAGTCTATCAATAAGCTCGGATTTAGTCATGGTAAGTACCTTTCTTTTGTTACGCTTGTCTCAACATATTTTCAGACGTCTGCCGAAAGCGTTAATCTTAGTCAATAAGTGAATAGAATCAATGGTATGGCTAATCTTAGGGTATTTTTACAAAGATTTCCATAAAACTAGCGAAATTAAGATAAATCTTTGTAAAATAATAGCTTAAGTTTGATGATTCAGAACTGACATTTACTATTGATGAAGCGAAAGTTTCTGTAAAAACAGCGGAGGATTCTAGAATTCAGGCTACTTCAGGCTCAGCTGACAATCATTTATGTCTCTTCAGGCTCACCAACCAAAGTTTTAAATTGATTTTCGATATCCTGCATAAGGCTACCCACGTTTTGTCTACTGTATGACCGGCTATCAACTGGCAAGCCAATATGACATTCGATCGTTTTGTTAATGTGCCAGGCCAATTTTTCTCTGAGTTGCAGGTTATTGATTCCCTGAAAGGCGATGGGGAGTATGATAGCATCTGTATCCAGCGCCAGATAAAAACCACCTTTTTTTAATTTGCCTACTTTATGAGCACCCATTGTTCGAGTACCCTCTGGGGCAACCCATAAAATAATGCCATCTTCCATCTTTTCCCGGGCTTCAGCCAAATCTCTTATGGCTTGTTTTCTATGGTGTCGATCAATAAACATCATTTCCGAACTTTCTATAGCACGACCAAATATCGGGATTTTTTTTAATTCTTTTTTTGCCAACATTCTGATCGAACCCGGTATCACTGTGAAAGTCGCCGGAATATCGTAATTGCTGGTATGTGAACACATTATCATATACGCACGACCAGGAATAAATTGCAGATTTTCAGCACCGACAACGCTTATCTGGGTACGGGTTATTTTTAATAATCGCTGCCCCCAACTTTTTAAAATATTATCGACTTTAGCGCGAAATTGCTGTTTATCTTTTTTAGTCGTGAAGATAATAATCAAACAGGTTTTGAGCGTTGATAATATGGTAATCACCGCCATCCAGTAACTTTTAAAAAATCCTGAAATATAGACGGAATCGTTATTTTTCTTTTTGCCAGATGGTTTCATATTTCTTTGGGCGATATATTGGCGGTAACCACACCATGTTGGTTTTTTCTATCAAACCTAATCTTGATGATTTCAGCGGTATGGAAACCCTCATTAACCGATCCGGGCGCAAATAAACGCGTCAACTCTGCAACCAGCGGCATGTGTGAACTAAATAACACCGAATCTACTGTCAAAGACTCTAACAAAGCTAATGTTTCTCGTGGATCTTCTCCATAAATCAATGAGTCTTCCAACTGGATTGGCATGGCTATATTCAATTTTTTCTTTATGATCTCAGCGGTCTGCAAGGCCCGATTATACGGACTGGATAATATCAATTGCGGAAGATAGTCATGTATTTTCATCCATGATGCTATTTTTTCTACTTGTTGCACACCTTTGTCACTTAAATTTCGACTTTTATCCGAAGCTCCCGCAATGGGGGCTTCAGCTTTACCATGTCGTAAAATAAATATCTTCACTGTAACAAGTCCGATGCAAATTGTTTTAGTTCTTGTGTTTCTTCCATTTTTAATCTGGGTCCAAATTTTTGTACGATTTTTGCCGCTGCAAAACTGGCAAGATTCCCTGCCAATTCTAATCCAAATCCACGGCAAAGTGTAAAAAGGAATACACCCGCAAACATATCCCCTGCACCATTGGTATCAATTGCAGTAATTTTTTCGGCGGCAATAACCCATACATTTTCATCATCACAAACCAGCGAGCCTTTCTCACCAAGGGTAATGACAAAAGCTTTAGCCACTTTTCTTAATAATTCTATCGCATCATCAATATTATCTGAAGCCGTATATTCAAGTGCTTCATCTTCATTACAAAATAACAAATCAACACCATCGCCAATAAGTGTATCTATTCCTTCCCTGAAAAATTTCACCATACTGGGATCAGATAAGGTAAAAGCCACTTTCACCTGATTTTCCAGCGCGATCTTTTTAGCTTCACAGGCCGCTTCCAACGCCAAAGGTGCGCTTGAAAGATAACCTTCAATATATAAATATTTGCTATTTTTTATGGCGTCAATATTGAGTACATCTTTACCTAATTCGCCAGTAACCCCAAGAAAAGTACTCATGGAACGATCGGCATCCGGGGTGACCATCACGATACACTTTCCAGTAACATCGTCCGGGCGGTTACTATTTTGATTGATTTCTACACCATGTGATTGTAGATCCCGCAAATAAAAATCCCCAGCCTCATCATCAGCTACCCGACAACTGTAAAATGATCGTCCACCGAAAACCTCGTAGAGGTTACATTATTGTAGTGATTCATAATTACCCATTTTCATC
>CAZKUH010000171.1:3692-5475 GCA_964555895.1 uncultured Enterobacterales bacterium | reverse complement strand
ATAACCATAAAGAAGGTGGTCTCCATACCTGTTCCAAAAAGAACGGTGGCACTAAGAATGTGGTGTTTTAATTAATAACTGTCCATGGTGAAATTTATGCTGAATATTATAAGACTGAACGCCTGAATAAATAATTTATTTTACGGACAAAACACCTTAAAAATTATTTTATATTACTGACTTTATATGTGTTTGTCCCGAACGCCCAAGCACATTAAAATCATCAAGATTTGGTGTCTCCGGTTGACAACTCTTATTGATGAACTCACCGGTTTTTTTATCAAAAACATAGTCCTGACTCCAGCAAATAATATTATCAATAACCGCATGGATGGCATCTGAAATAAATAACACTTCTGCATCAGTCATCAAAGGATGCAGTGAGACTCTTACCCAGCCTGGTTTTAAAGTCAAATCGCCCGCATCAATTTGTGCAGTAATCTTTTTTGATTTTTCCGGGGCGACATGCAGTAAAATATGGCCATAAGTACCCGCACAGGAACAACCTCCTCGGACTTGAATGCCGAACCGGTCATTGAGCAATTTAACAATGAGGTTAAAGTGGATATTCAAGGAATAAAATGAAAATATCGCCAGTCGATCCAATCGGTCGCCTTCCAGCAACTCGATTTGGTCGTGTGCGGTCAACTGTTCAGCAAAAAGTTGTTTGATATAGCGTTCTCTTTGCAGCATCTTTTCCGACCCCATGGCCTCTTTCAGTTTAATTGCCAACGCCGCTCTGATAGCCTGTAAAAATCCAGGCGTACCACCATCTTCGCGTGTTTCCACATCATCAAAATAGCGATGACCACCCCACGGATTAGTCCAGGCCACAGTCCCGCCGCCAGGCTGATCTGGGACACTCAAGCGGTAAAGCGCCTTATCAAATACCATCACCCCCGAACTACCTGGCCCCCCTAAAAATTTATGGGGTGAAAACATCACCACATCAAGTTTCTGTAAAGCGTTATGCGGGTGCATATTCATATCCACATAGGGCGCAGATGCAGAGTAATCAGCAAAACATAAACCATTATGTTGATGCATTATTTCTGCCATTTCTGCCATTGGTGTAATTAATCCCGTGACGTTTGAGCAGGCTGTAAATGACCCTATTTTTAATTTCCGCTCTTTATATTGTTGTAGTATCTGTCTTAAATTATTCAGATCTGGCATACCTTTATCATCACGTTGGATAATTTCCAAGGTGACTTCACATTCCTGCCAGGTGGTCTGATTGGAATGATGTTCCATGTGCGTGATAATAACCAGTGGTTTATCTTCTTCTGCAATGTTGACATCATCTTTAATGTGCTCGGGGATCTTTAAACCCATCATCCGCTGTAACTTGTTGATCACGATGGTCATCCCTGCGCCGGCTAATATTATGGCGTCATTTTCATTGGCATTGACATGATCTTTTATGGCTTTTTTTGCCTGCTGGTAAGCCTTGGTCATAGCACCGCCCGTCAAAGTGCTCTCGGTGTGGGTATTGGCGACATATGGTCCTAACACCTGAGAAATATAGTCTTCTATAGGTGCATACAGTCGACCACTGGCAGTCCAGTCGGCATAAATTACCGGTTTTACTTCACCATCACGTAGGTAGCATAAATCCATACCAATAACGTTATCTCGAAATGGCGAAAAATGGTCAACCAGTTTATCTTGAGGCATATTATAACTTTTTAGCATATCGATATAACAGAAATAGAGAAGCTACAGAATACTGCTCTGGATAACAAGTATTTTCAACAACAAAAAGCACTGTTTTTCTCCCGCA
>CAZKUH010000171.1:0-3592 GCA_964555895.1 uncultured Enterobacterales bacterium | reverse complement strand
GAAGTTGCAAAATTTGAAGCCCTGGCAAGTAAATGGTGGGATCCTGATAGCGAATTTCGTCCGCTGCACGACATCAATCCTTTACGGTTTGATTATATCCTTAATCAATGTGGTCCTTTACGAAACAAAAAAATAATTGATGTCGGTTGTGGGGGGGGGATTTTAACCGAATCCCTAGCAAGAACCGGGGCCGAGGTTACAGGTATTGATATGGGGCAAGCACCATTGCAGGTCGCAAAACTCCATCAACATGAATCCCATCTTGATATAAACTATTTACACATGAGTGCCGAAGCTATGGCGGCAGCAGAACCCGAACAATTTGATTTGGTTACTTGCCTGGAAATGTTAGAGCATGTACCCAAGCCTGCTTCGATCGTGCAGGCTTGTTTTGATATGCTCAAGCCTGGCGGCTATACAGTTTTTTCCACGCTCAACCGTAATGCTAAATCTTATTTATTCGCCATTGTGGGTGCTGAATATATTCTCAATATGTTGCCAAAGGGTACACATGATTACAACAAATTTATCAAACCTTCTGAATTACTCAACGATTGTCGCAAAGCTGGTTTTAAACCGACACATATGACGGGACTGCACCACAATCCGTTGACGAAAAAATACTGGCTGTCTGATTCCAATATGGATGTGAACTATCTGCTCCTTTGCCAAAAACCACTGCAAAGTTAAAATAACCTGGATTCTGGATAAGAAAAACAGCTAACCGTTTGCTCTACCAGTTTCAAGAAAAATTCTGGCGCATCTCTGAAATGGCTGGTTTTAGTGGGAACCGGCTCATCCCCATGACAATTATACTGCCCTTTTTTAGTGGGATAATTTTTCCATGGTAATGCTCATCTTTAAACGATTCCTCTTTTGTCGATTTGACATCCGGCAAAAAAAGTACGGTATAGATCATTGAATTCACTTCGATGATAAGATGCACACTGGGGTTTTTACCAACATGACAGTTCCTGGCATAGCGAAGAGATTTAATTTTCACTGTTTTATTCACGCCCAGAGAATGCATGGACTCTTTTAAACGCGTGGCTGCATCAAGCTGGGTTTCATCCAGATGTTCTATGTCATGATAAAGGTGCGTTAAGGCATCATTTGCCAATGCGGAAGAAGGCGTAAAAACCATAAATCTTAAAATTAGAAATGAAACCACAGCGAATGAAGCTGCCATGGTCAAAAAACCTTTGACATGGGTGTTAAAATTGGTGCGTTTTTTAATTCTCGAATTAAGCAGTATCTTCTCATCGAGCTGATGAGGTATTTTCACTTCAAGCGCCGCTTTTAACGCATCCTCAAAACGGCTCATTTCTTCAAGTTGTCGTTTCTCTAACTGGGACAACTGTGGTTTGGAACGCAACTTTTTTATCAAAGTTTCAGGATCAGACAAATGAATACGACGTTTTTCTAAATCATCCATTCTCTCCACCTCGCTGGCAGACTTCTTGGTTTAACTGCTGCTTTAGTTGATTTCTGGCACGATACAATCGCGTCGAAACAGTATTTTCATTTAACTGTAAAATTTCACTGATTTCGCTGGTACTAAATCCACCCACTACTTGTAATAAAACAGGTTCCCGATAGTTTTTATCCAATGCTAAAATAGCATTTTGCAATTGATGACGTTGTAGTTCGTCTTCGTGATTGCTATTACTTGTCAGGTCAAACACCTCTTCAACATTTACTAAAGCCACGTATTTACGGCTAAATCTTCTGGCATTTTCTCGTGTCAGAATAGTAAAAAGCCAAGATTTGACAACCCCGATATCTTTTAACTTATGAATACTTTTCCAGGCTCTTAAATAGGTCTCCTGAACAATATCCTGAGCAATATGTTCATCTTTTGCCAAAAAAAAAGCATAGCGATAAAGATCGCCATGATAAGAGCGAACCAGACTTTCAAAAATTTGATCTTTATCTGTCATATTGAATAGTCATTCCCATTAATAGACCTTGAATCAGGAGATTTTCTTTCAAAGTTAATTGAAGATAACTATCTTTCCAGATGCAATGGCTTTAGATGTATTGGTTGTAGATGCATTTAAAATTCAGTTGTTGCAATCAGTAATTATGGCGATTATTTTATTTTTATGGAAAATGAAGCCCTCACCCCTTGACCATTTTGCAAGTTACTGATGGCGGCCACCCCACCATGAAATTTGGCTATGAGATGTACAATATGTAACCCCAAACCCAAATGTGGTTCAGTTTTCGCCTCATTTTCGCGTAAGGAGACCATATTTTCCAGTAAATGTTGAGCATCTTTAGTGGCGAGTTGCGGGCCAAAATTAATCACTGAAACAACGAGAAAGTGCTGTAGCTGGATAGTTTTAAGTTCAAGTGTCACACTGATATCTGTATGTTTTTGCGCAAAATCTACTGCGTTGGATAACAATTTTTCCAACGCCTGCACCACTAAATCAGCAGCAATCATGGCCTCTGCTGCTATAGCTTTCGATTGGTAAGCTATGGTTCGATCACGCCAGACAGCCGCAAGTCCGGGGATAGTCTCCTGCAACAGCTTATGCACATCCATCGGTTCCTTAACCATGTTGTTTATCGATAATTCCAGCCTCGCCGCTTCCCTCATACGCCGAACTAAAGAAGACATTCTTTCAATGCCGAGGGTCGCCCTAGCAACCAGTGCAATGGATTCTACTTGATATTTCCCGCCATCTTCGATAAAAAGCGGGGTTAAATTATCCAACGCCCCCCGAACCACCGCCATCGGCGTTCTGAGTTCATGGGAAAGTCGGCTTGCCAGTCTTTCCTGATAATCCTGATAATTTTTTTGTCGTTCTAATATATTTTTAATTTCTACAGACAATTGACCGATTTCATCTTTATCATTTGAAGCCGACAACACTTGCAGTACTCTACCGTGAGGATCCAGTGAATCCGAAAATTGCTTTTTCAATCGTTCGATTCGCCAGGCAAGACGCCCGGAAAATATCACTAGGCTCAAAATTGTCAGTATCATGATACCCAGGGTAATATTGATCAATCGACCCACTTGTGGTTGACTCAGTAACAGTGAGCTACCACTGACTTTTTCAAACAATATATAACCTGATATATCCTTGCCTTGAGCTATTTTAGCCACTGCCACAATTCGTTTTTGATTGGAGTTTACCCCAGGTTCTATGCGAGAATTAACACCATTAATAGCTGCTTTGGTCAGCCATTGTTGCGGTATTTGTGAGCTTCCAGACCACGGGTCCTTCACCTCAACCGGCACGCTACCAATTAACCATGTGAGAAGAGCATTGGTTTTCAATTTGCTTGATTCTTCTAAATCACCTTTGACCCCCAATACTTCCCCAGTCCTGCCTAACAACCATAGTTTCTCCCCCTGTCCTAATGCAATATTGTTGAGTAATTTCTGTTGCAAGGCATTAGATTTTAAAATCTGCATTTTTGGTGAAACTGTTTCCACGCCATTTTCCATAATAAATACTTTCAATTTAGCTGAAAATAAATCTATGGGGATACGCAACTCCAATGATGAAGCTTTACCCTGACTCCGCCAATACCCCTGAATTCTTGAGAGCCACTTTTTCTGGCTATTATAAACCTG
>CAZKUH010000170.1:0-5487 GCA_964555895.1 uncultured Enterobacterales bacterium | reverse complement strand
TGACATACAATTTGTCCTTAAGTACCTTACTTATGTAGCTCAGGTTAAATATCTCTTCAGGAAATATTGTTTTTTTAGCAGCAGGAATATGATTAACTCAAGGAACACAATTCTTTTGATGGAATCCAGCCAGATCCCATATAGAATAAAGTCATTCATTCGTTGAATATTTTGTAGTGAAAAAACAAATAATGGTAATGCTGCAAGCAACGCGGGTAACCACCCCCATGTTAATGCCTGCTTTCCAGTAAAGGCAATAAGCAACCAGGCAATGGGCGTAGCGACAATTAAAATAGAAAAAGTACTAATAATCTGCCCCCATAGTAGCAAGATATTTTCAGGTGGCACGGGTATATATGACAAAAGCCAGAATGGCGGGGCTACATCCAGAAAATACAAATCAATACCATCGAGTATTAACACATAAGCAAGAGAAACGATGCTTAATACCAGGTATTGTTTAACCGAAAGAAAATCTGTAAACAGCTTGCTATTTTTCATTTCAACCTTCCCAACTTACGCCATAAGATTCAATATGGCTGTTAAATTGACACTCAATAAATTCTTTATGCAAACAATGATTCCATTGTTTCACTTGTTGGACTTCTACTAACAAACTCAATCTTCCTACAGTGTCAAAACGAAATATTTTGAGTAAAGATAAATCCTGACGGATAGCAAAATTGATCACCTTAATCATCCAATTATCGCCATTCAGCTCAGACCCTGTCACTTGGCCTACGAGCGTGATTAAATCATATTCCATGGAAAACACTCCATCAGTTGAATTTAATAAATGATTAATTTCATCCTTATGCGGTATTACTCTTGAGCTATCCACATATTTCAGCAAAAACAACATCGATACTTGTTCAATATATTCAAAAATCAGATCAAATCCATAATTAAAGATTTTCGTTAACTGCTGCTTTATTTTATGTTGTTGTTCGACAGAGCAGACAATTGTGTAAACATTGTTCTCATTTACAACAGCATAAATATCAAAATTATTTTTGTTTTGGTGTGATATCTCTGTGCCTTGAAATCGATAATCCTTTACACCATGTACCGACATCGAAATCCCCTGAACCACTGCGGGAAGTAAAGCTCGAGGATGTAAAATTTTCGCACCAAAATTCGCCATTCTTCTGGCTTCATCAAAACCCAGTTGCAGAATTTGTCTTGCGCGAGGATTTTCTCTGGGATTCGTGGTAAAAATACCGCAAACATCGGTCCATATTTCAATGTTTTTAGCCGACAGCATTACCCCTAAATAGGATGCGCTGGTATCGGAACCCTCTCGCCCCAGCAATATGGTCTCACCAACTTCATCACTGGCGATGAATCCCTGCGTAACTATCACCGACGCTAAAGCGCTTAACTTTTCATCAATTTTTTTTGCATAGGACACTGCAAATTCTGCACTAATAAAATGATGCCACTCATCTACATTTTTTTTGCGCAAACAATTTTCTGATGGCCTGAGCAATGTCCTTACATCCAGCCAGACACAGGGTATATTCTGTTCTAGATATGCGTGACCCAGGACACTGGAAAACAACTCTCCAAATGCAACAATTTTTGCATGATTTTTTGCAGATATTCGTTGCTGTTTAAAAATCTTGTGGCATTCAACTTCCAGACTCAAAAAACACTTGCCTAACAATGTTTCTGCATCCAGTCCCAGCGCGCTGGCAAACTCAACATGTAATAATTTAACTTTTTTGATGGCATTTTCATGTGTGCCATTTAATGCCTGTGTTAAGATAGATTCCAGCAAATTTGAAACATTTCTGAGTGCCGACAATACCAACAACGGTTTTAATCCAAGCTGAAGTTTTTCTTTGGTTATTTTTAAAATGATTTGCCAGAGCGCTGGATCGGCAACACTACTGCCACCAAATTTCAAAACCACCCATTTAGATTTCATCGACACTTCCACTTCATTAAAACTATTTCAGCAATGTTGTGAGATAAAGCTGGCAACCAGTTGGGCTTTGTTCTGCATGCTAATACATTTTCTCGATTTTTTATGCAGATTTTTTAGTGCTTCAGGTGCCACGGGAAAACTACCAATTGCTTGACTAACCACTTCTGGAAATTTAGCAGGATGCGCAGTTGACAAACAGATCACTGACTGATATTCACTTTTTTGTGCCGCACATATTCCTACCGCTGTATGCGGATCAACGACATAATTCTCTTTGTTCAAAGCTTCCATGGTCATCAATGTTTCTTCATTAGACACTTTTTTTGCGCTGAAAAGTGTTTGTAATTTTTTAGTTTCTTCAGTTGACAGAGTAAAGCACCCATGTTTTTTTAAGGAATCCATATAACAACAAACTTTATCGGGGTTTCTATGACAGAGATCAAAAAGTATGCGTTCAAAATTACTCGAAATCTGGATGTCCATTGCGGGGCTATAAGTTTCGGCGACTGGCTCTAATTGATATTCACCACTGTTGATAACACGACTGATAATATCGTTTTCATTGGTCGCAATAATAAATTTATCCACGGGCAAGCCCATTTTCTGCGCCACGTAACCTGCAAAAACATCACCAAAATTACCAGTTGGTACCGAAAAGATTAGCGGCAAATGCGGATTGAGTCGTTTAAATTTTAATCCTGCATAAAAATAATAAACCGTTTGTGCTAGGATCCTTGCCCAGTTAATAGAATTGACTGCAGCCAGATGGTGGCTATCTCTAAAAGCTAAATCATTAAATAAGTTTTTTACAATATGCTGGCAATCATCGAAAGTACCGTCGATAGCCAGGTTAAACACATTGTCATCCAATACCGTAGTCATCTGCATTTCCTGCACCGGACTGACCTTGCCTTCAGGGTGTAACATGAAAATATTAATCCCTTTTTTGCCTCTAACGCCATATATTGCAGCGCTGCCTGTATCCCCTGAAGTCGCCCCGACAATATTAAGTGGCTGTGCAGTTACCGCAATCAAATGTTCAAACAGATTACCCAAAAACTGTAACGCAATATCTTTGAAGGCAAAAGTAGGACCATGGAAAAGCTCCAGAATTTCTCCACCTGAGAAAGGGCTGGAGGGGGTAATTGTTGGAACCGTAAAAGTCGCGTAACTTTTATCAATGATCTGTTGCAAATCATCTTTAGCAATATCATCCCCAACGTAAAGATGCATAATTTCCAGGGCCAGCGTCTGGTAATCCAAACACTGCCACTGCTGAAAGTGAGCACGACAGTCGGGATAATTTTCCGGTAGAAAAAGCCCGCCATCCCGAGCCAACCCGGCTAATACCACCTGAGAAAAGGAAAGACTTTCGCTCGCGCTTCTTGTGCTCAAATATTTCATGATAATTAACAGGTATTTAATTCTGAGTTGCTCATTTAACTGGCAAGCAGTGTACCTTTTCTATGCCGTAATTACACTCAATAAAGTTTTCATTCGGAAAATTATAATCGGAAATTCATCTAATATGCCAAATATTCAACGTTTTATTTTTGTCTATTTCTATGGCTATCTTTAAAAGTATGTTACCTTAAATAGCAAGAATCGTTTAAATATTACAATATATAGCACTATCCAAACAAAATTCGTCCATCAACAAGCAGTCATCTTTAAATCGAATTTTATTCGGCTATAAAAACAAAAACATTTGCTTCATATCAAAAAGGATTAAAAAGGTTGACGATTATGAATTTCGATACGCAAAAAATTCTTTCGCCACGGCGGAAAACCACTCAGGCAAGCAATACCGAGCAACTGGCGTTAGAACAACTGGAACATTTCGGTATCGAACCGAATTCAGATTATGGGCAAGCGCTTTTTGACGCCGCTAAATGTCTATATCACGCCCATGCTGATGTAAGTCGCCTGTGGGAAATAACCGCAGAAACTATTGACAGTTTGCCGCACGGTGATCGGATTGCCCGCTTTAACGCTAAAAAGTTTCTTTCCTTTCAACTGGCAAAAATTCTCGATACTTTGCAAAATCCCTTTCGCAAAAATTATCAGGCATTGGGTTATTCTGATAGCACCCATGCAGCCAAAGGCCCCTACCCGATTTTTGATAATGTCACTGCACTTTTTTCTGCAACACCAGTCATCGTCAGAACCGCCACCTATATTTACGCCTGCACTGAATGGGTGGATGATGCTTTTCAGGGAAAAGAATCCACTCACCAGATCTATTCTCGATTATTAAACCCAACCTCGATATCTTTAGCTAATGCTATTGTTGATCTAGAATGTGGTAAAGATGCCGCAAATTATCTCGCCTGGAACTTTAATTCGGGGATGGCAGCAATTGATGCGGTTCTTGCCAATGTGCTCAATCGGGATGATATTCTGGTGGTTTCTCGGAATATCTATGGTGGTGTTTATCAATTATTAAACGATCATTATGCCCTTAAGGATAAATGGAATATCCAGCTTGAATGGTTCGATGGATTTAGCCGCGAAGAATTTTCAACATTTTTTGCTTCTGTGAAACAAAAACACTCTGATAAAGTGAGTGCCGGAAGCAAAATTCATATTTACCTGGAATCTCCCTGCAACCCCCATGGTTATGTACTGGATGTTCCCGGGATCTGTGCTGTGGCACATCAAGACGATCATCTGGTCATGCTGGATTCCACCCTCGCGACCCCCATCCTTATCCAACCATTAAAACATCCACAAAAAAACAATCGTCCAGATTATCTCATCCACAGCTATACCAAAGACATCTCAGGTACCGGGGCTTCAACCGCTGGCGTAGTCATTGGCGAAACTTACCGGATGTTTATGGCTAAAGGCGATACCGTCAATGGGTTCCCCTGGAACAAGACTATGTTTTGGGATGTCTACTATATTAAAGGGGCTTTCCTCGATTCCGATAAAGCATTCGAAGTTATTTCCGGTATGAAAACACTGGAACTGCGCATGATTAAAAAATGTATCAATACCAAAATCCTCACCACTTTTCTGGATTCACATCCAGAGATTACGGTGAATTCAAATGCGGTCGCTTCCAATAGTAACCATGCGCTTGCACAGCAAATCACTACCGATGCCCTGCCTTGTCCCCTGTTTACGCTGGATATGGAAAAAGCGGGTTTTACTCGTGAAACATTCACCCAATTCTTTGATTCATTAGCGCCAACTTTTAATCATATGGTTAGTATTGGGCAAAATAATACCATCGCGCTATGCCCGGCATTGACCTCTCACTCTGAACTTGATGCAACTGCCATGAGCGCGGCTGGGATTTATGCCACAACCATCCGTATTGCCATGGGCAATGAATGTGCTGCTGAATTAATCGCCCACTTTTACAACTCGGCTAAATTTTTTCTGGATAAACAAAAGCCAGGATTTTCCAAGGGATTTATGTCAACTGCGAAAATAGATCAAATGATCCATGATTGTACTTTATCAGTACATAGCAAAAGACTCCGTCATATGCCGTCAATATCATCATTAATTGACTAAGCAATAATATAAAGTGACACCATAAATGAAAC
>CAZKUH010000169.1:0-5501 GCA_964555895.1 uncultured Enterobacterales bacterium | reverse complement strand
TCTTTTACAACGACAGGTTCTTTTTCTAATCGATTACGCGTCAGGTTTCTGGAAATTGTCTGGCCAATTCTATTAATACAATGCGTTGCCGCACAGTCAGGCCGATGCCGCACGAGAGGCAGTTGTCGTAAAATAGCAAAGGGCACATAAGCATCCTCGTTGATGTAACCCAGTAAGGCGATGTCTATGCCGATGAATTTTTTTACAGCCTTGGAAAATCTTCGGAAAATATTATTTGCCTGAGTTGCGCCTGAAACCCGATTAGTTACCACTTCGAAGCGGCTATTGATATCTTTCATCGCTCGAACCAAGCCAAAACCATCGGTTAAAGAGGTTGGCTCGGGTGTTAATATCAAAATGACAAAATCGGCAATGGTCAGATAATGTCTTACCGTCCGATTAATCCCCGCCGCAGTATCAATGAGAATAACATCATAGAGTCGTTTTAACTGTGCAAACAAGTTTTCTAATTGTGCTATCTCGGGGGCTTTATTGTCCCAGAGATTATAGGTAGTACTTCCGCCCTCGGTATTTGTGCTTACACCGGATCGGGAAGAAAGGATATCGATGGCAAATTTACTGTGTTCGATAGCAAGCGCGACATCAAGCGGTCGGGCAAACACGTCAAAATCAGGGTTGGCTGGCGCTAAACCTAATAGTATGTTGATATTTGCCAAACCATGATCAGCATCCACAACGCAAACTTTAAGACCTTGGTCAGCCAGAGAAATAGCCAGATTAGCACAGATATTGGACTTACCAACGCCACCTTTACCACTTGAGACAGCAATGACCTGGGCATGGCTGATAACGTCCAGCGTTTTTTTAATTGTTGAATTCCCCTTCATAAATCAGCTTCAAAATTCCCGTTATTGCTACGATTTGAATACATTTCCCCATAATTTAGCATAAATTCACTTTAGCTTCATCCGCTATACCTATGATTTAGTTGCTTTATGCAAAAATGCTAAAATTTAACTTAAATATAGTATACAATCAGAGACCATGTGTTGTCGGTAGTCAATAAAAAAGAACAAACCATGCATGATAAAGGAGCTTCCCAAATGTCGATATTAGAGTCAATGGAATTGATTCGTCTCCCCAGCCCACCACATATACTTGGCCGATTGCTGGATGTTTGCCATGATCCTGATAGTTCTATGGCCGATCTGGCCGAACTTATTGGAGCTGACGCCGCATTAACCAGCAAACTGTTGATGGCGATTAACTCTGCAGCCTTTGGCATAGTCCAGCCAATCAACAATTTAAAACATGCTTTATCACTACTTGGCCATAATTTGGTCAAAACCATGGCCATCACATCTTCTATCCAGCAATTGTTTTCTGGTTTAAGCAATTCACGCAGCCAATTTGTCTGTGATGTCTGGCTCGACTCACTCTATTGTGCGGTTTTCTCTCAAGACATTGCACATGCCATTGGTTACGATCATCCTGAAGATGCTTATCTGGCTGGATTGCTCCATGATTTTGGGCAGATCGTTTTTGATGCTAAATTCCATCAGCAGTATGTTGAAGTCATCAATGCTGACTCAGAAGAGGAAGCCATCCAGAAAGAATACCTCGAATTCGGTATCAATCACGCCGAACTCGGTGCTTGTATCATCGAACAATGGCCCACCTTAAATCCGGTCATTGCTGACGCCGCACGATACCATCATGAAACAGACAAAGTTTTAAGTAGTAGTGATGTACTCTGTCAGGTGGTTGCTGAGGCCAGTCAGATTGCCTGGCACTGGAGTCAATTTGGCATTGCAGATAAAAGTTGGCACTCAAATTTAATCAGTGATGAGAAGTTAGCACAAATCTACATCCAGGTGAGTGACAAAGTTTCACAGACAGCCAATTCTCTTGGTATCGCCTTACCAGAATCTGGCAGTTTAACCCGCTCACAACTATCACAAGATATTGAAAAGGAGAATATTCATCTAGCGCAAAAAGTCAGGGATAATTCTTTGATAAATGTCATCCATTCGGAAGATGTCCCTAGTGACTTTACCCAATCACCGCGTAGCCTGTTATTAAAAGTGGCTCAAGAGATGCAGTTATTATTTTCCATTACCGATGTTGCCATGTTGTTTTCATTTAATAACAATAAAAACAGCAAAGAATATCTGACTTTTTACGAAATAAACAACTTTCAGCCGGTGGGTAAATTTCCCGTTCTAGAGAACGAAAGTCTGGTGGTAAACAGTTTTCGTAACAACGTTAGAAACTGGATAAAAATTGAAATAACTGATGGAGACAAAGCCCCTATAACCGATCGGCAAATCATTCATCGTCTGAAACATAATTCCGCTTTATGCTTACCGCTGGCTTTCGAAGCCGAAGTTATTGGTTGCATTATCATCGGTGCCAATACCGCACAAAAGACATATTTAGAAAGTCAGATAGACATACTATCGAGTTATTTAAAAGGCGTCACCGCAGGTTGGGTTAAAAATTATCACTATTTAGAACAACAGGCGAACGATAATACAGCAGAAAAAGCGCAAGAACAAAAACAGTTACAAAAGTTAGTCCACGAGATAAGTAATCCTCTCAGTGTCATTGGAAATTATATTGAAATTATCCGAAAGAAAACACCGGAAGATGAAGCAAAGGACAATAAAGAAATTAATATCCTGAAGGAAGAACTCGAGAGAATCAGAAATATCATTTCAAATTTCAGAATGAACCCCGCTGTTGATTCTGAGTTATTGCAACTGAATATTGAATTAAAAAATTGTATCCCTTTGTACGTTAAATCATTCAGCCAAAATAAAAATGTTGTCATTAAATGGGATCTTGATGAGTCTGATATTGAAGTAAAAATATCGCGCGATGCCTTTCGACAAATCATTTTGAATCTAATAAAAAATGCGGTAGAAGCTCAAAAGGGTGACGCTGAGATCATTATAAGTAGTAAGAGTTTCGTTAATATAAATGGTATTAACTTCGCACAATTTGTTGTTTCTGATCGAGGTGATGGCATTGATATTTCCACCAGAGAAATGCTTTTTTCACCGCTTGAAAGCACCAAAGAAGGTAAAAATAGAGGCGTTGGCTTAGCGGTTGTTGCCGAACTTCTTCATAGTTTTAATGGACAGATTAAATATATGGAAAATAAACAGGGTGGTGCTTCTTTTGAAGTGCTGATACCGATAATGAATAATAAAAATAATAATTAAAATACTATGTCTGACTCACTCACATTAATAGATAAAAATACCATACCTGCTAAAAAATCTTTTGCTTTTCTTGTAGTCGATGATGATGAAAGAGCGAGAGATAGCCTCATTGCCCTATTGCAACATCAATGGCCTAACATAACGCAAGCTAAAGATGGTGAAGAAGCTATCACCATGATTGGTCAACAACACTTCGATATCATCATCCTGGATTTGAATATGCCCAAAAAATCCGGCGACCAGGTACTTTCATTCATCAAAGATAACCAAATACCTGCCGTTGTGATCGTCTTGAGTGGCGAATCTTCAATCAATAAAGTCACTGAAGCCGTTAACCTTGGGGCCTACGATATTTTTCGCAAACCCTACAATTATGATGAGTTAGAGCATTCAATCAACAACGCGCTTAAAAAAATCACTGTTGAAATTGAAAAATCACAGATCCAGTCAAGACTCAGTCACTCAGAACAATTACACCGCTACATGGTTGATCATTCCCCTGATTTAATTTACATTTTGAATGCTTCAGGATATTTTAGTTTTGTGAATGACAGTTTTACCAAATTGTTAGGTTATGAAAAAAAGAATTTAATTGGCAAACATTACAGTCACTTTATTGTCGATGAAGATATCCTCAAAGCTGAATACCTTTTCAACGAAAGGCGTACAGAAAATCGTGCTCACCGTACCATCGAATTACGCTTAAAATGTAATGTCGAAAACCAGGTCAAACCTTTTGAATCGACAAGTTGTCCCATTGAACTTAACTCCATGGGGATCTATTCTAAAGACGCGCAAAATGGAAAACAGGTACAGGTTTTTCAAGGAACATATGGTGTTGCCAGAGATATCTCCAGACGCAAAAAAGCTGAAAAACTTATTACCTTTCAAGCCTACCATGACCTTTTAACCAAATTGCCCAACAGGGCAATGCTCATGGACAGGCTTGATTTAGCCATCAATCAGGCAAAAAGAACCAAAGAATCACTCATCGTTATGTTTCTTGATTTAGATAGATTTAAACTAATCAACGACAGTTTTGGACATATTGTGGGCGATCAACTTTTGGTCGAAGTCGCAGAACGATTAAAAAATGAAATAAGAACCGGGGATACTCTCGCCAGATTAGGCGGGGATGAATTTATGCTACTACTTCCTCAACCCACCAGCAAACAGCAAGCAGAAAAAGTGGCCCAAAAGCTCATCAGTTGTTTACAAAAACCCTTTTATTTAAAAAACAAAGAAGTCTACATCAATGTCAGTATCGGTATTGCCATTTACCCGCTTGATACCACTGATATTGGTACACTCATCCGCCATGCCGATATGGCGATGTACGAAGTGAAATCAACCGGCAAAAATGGCTATACCTTTTTCAATGAAAAAATTGTCCAGGCAGCAGAGGAAAAAATCTCCATTGAAAGCGGCCTGCGACACGCCTTATTAAATGATGAACTTGAGGTGTATTACCAGCCTCAAATAAACTATCAGACCAAACAAATTGTTGGGGTCGAAGCGCTGTTAAGATGGAACCATCCAGAAATGGGGCTTTTATCACCCAATTATTTTCTCGATCAGGCAGAAGAATCCAGCATCATTGAACAACTCAGCGAGTGGATGCTAAACAGGGTCGCCATTGATTTATTTAGTGACAAGTCTTTCCTGGAAAGTCAAATAAAGGTTAGCGTCAATTTGTCAGCCACAGATATTGGACAAAAAGAATTTCCGGAAAACCTGGTTTCTCTTATTGAAGATTTTTCAATTGAACCACACCGACTGGAGATTGAAATTACCGAAAACATGTTTATGAGTGATCTAAACGCCTGCATCCATAAATTGCAGGTATTGGCTAACAAAGGGATCTCCATAGCGATTGATGATTTTGGAACAGGCTATTCTTCACTAAATTATCTCAGAGAGCTACCTGTCCACACTGTGAAAATAGACTATTCATTTACTTCGGAAATTGAACACACTAAAAAAGGCGCTGCTTTGGTTGCGGCGATAGTGGGTATGGCACAAGGTTTAGGTATCAATATTATCGCCGAAGGCGTTGAGAACAACTACCAGGCGGAATATCTACACGGATTGGGTTGCCACATCATGCAAGGTTTTTTATTCAGCAAACCCTCAGACGTCAATAGTTTTTTAGAGAAAGTTACTATACAACAAAATGAATTTTTAAAAGTACTTTAACTTCATGCGCCAGTTTTTTCCGTTTCATTTCACGCTACAACCTGACAAACTGAGACTGTTTGCTCCGGCGACGTCCGCCTCGCCCACCTGTCGGGGAGCGTCCAGGCCACGAGCTCC
>CAZKUH010000168.1:0-5529 GCA_964555895.1 uncultured Enterobacterales bacterium | reverse complement strand
AATTATTATCAATGCCTCTAGGGGAACGGTAATTGAAATCGCGGCATTACAAAAGGCGCTGGAAACGGGTGCTGTGAGAGGCGCTGCCATTGATGTTTTTCCACTCGAGCCTGAGTCGAACAAGCATGAATTTATTTCCCCGTTAACCGCGTTCGATAATGTGCTGTTAACGCCTCACATTGGCGGCAGCACGCTGGAGGCACAAGCCAATATCGGTATCGAAGTTGCGGATAAACTCATACATTACAGTAATAATGGTTCAACTATGGGCGCGGTTAATTTTCCTCAAGTTGCCCTGCCCACACATGACAATAAACACAGAATTTTGCATATTCATAGAAATGAACCCGGAATCCTTACAAAAATAAATGAAATATTTTCGGCGGAAAAAAGAAACATATCGGCGCAATACCTGCAGACTCACGAAGGTATTGGTTATGTCGTAACAGATATCGACCAGGACAATAAGAATGATATCCTGCCACGACTCAAAAGCATTCCTGGCACATTAAGAGCTCGGATACTATTTTAAACATTACAAAACTCTGGTTTAAACGTTATAAGACTCTGGGGTCTAACGCTCCGCTCAAATAGCGACTAACCATAGTTTCAAGTGATATGGGTTTAATTTTACTGGCATTCCCAGCAGTACCAAAAGCTTCATAACGCGCTGTACAAATAGCTGCCATGGCATCCGTGGCCGCTTTCAAATACTTGCGAGGATCAAAATTCTTGGGGTTCTCTGTCATATGACGACGAATCGCGCCGGTAGATGCCATACGCAAGTCGGTATCAATATTGACCTTTCTAACGCCATGTTTAATGCCCTGCTGGATCTCTGCTACTGGTACGCCATAAGTTTCACCCATATCGCCACCATATTCATTGATAATGGCCAGCCAATCCTGAGGAACCGAAGAAGAGCCATGCATCACCAGGTGAGTATCTGGAATTCGGGCATTAATCTGCTTGATTCGATCAATAGCTAAAATATCACCTGTAGGGGGGCGGGTAAATTTGTAAGCGCCATGACTGGTACCGATGGCAATGGCCAAAGCATCCACTTTTGTTGCCGCTACAAAACGTGCGGCTTCATCAGGATCAGTCAATAATTGGTCCATGGTTAACGCACCTTCTGCACCGGAGCCGTCTTCTTCGCCCATCATGCCGGTTTCAAGTGAACCCAAACAGCCAAGTTCTCCTTCAACTGAAACTCCGCAGTCGTGAGAAAATTCTGTTACTTTAGCCGTTACCTTGACGTTATACTCAAAACTTGATGGTGTTTTCATGTCCTCTTCCAACGAGCCATCCATCATCACCGAGGTAAATCCTTGCTGAATTGATTGTTGACAAACCGCAGCGGAAGCGCCGTGATCCTGATGCATCGCAACCGGTATATGAGGCCATTCTTCAACTGCTGATATAATTAGATGTCTTAAAAATGCCGAGCCGGCGTATTGCCTAGCACCAGCAGATGCCTGAATAATCACTGGGCTATCAGTCGCAGAGGCTGCCGCCATCACCGCACGCATTTGTTCGAGATTATTTACGTTAAATGCCGGGATCCCATATTGATGCTCGGCGGCATGATCAAGCATTTGTCTCATTGAAATTAACGCCATTTTATTTCTCCTAGATTCGTTTAATGTTAATCATATATAATTTTCGTTACCGTTGCATAACAATTAGTGTTTAAGCGTGGGGCTTTATACGTTAAATTCTATTGCCTTTTTCTCCAATATCTCAACGGCAGGCAAAATTTTACCTTCTACAAATTCTAAAAATGCACCGCCTCCTGTCGATATATAAGAAATTTTATCCTTAATATGGTATTTATCAACTGCCGCCAGGGTGTCCCCGCCTCCCGCAATACTAAAGGCTGTAGACTCGGCTATTGCCTTTGCCAGTACGCATGTGCCTTCGGCGAACTGATCAAACTCAAACACTCCAACAGGACCATTCCAAATAATAGTGCCGGCAGTTTTTAACAGTTTCGCAAACGCTGCCGCAGTTTCAGGCCCAATATCGAAAATCATATCATCATCAGTAACTTTTGCGGTGAATTTTATTTCTGCACAGGCAGATTCACTAAAGGCTTTTCCGGTAACCACATCAGTGGGGACCAGAATATCTGCACCATTTTGTTTCGCCGTTGCCATCAACTGCTTAGCTTTATCTACTAAATCCATTTCGACCAGCGATTTGCCGACCTTAAAACCGCTTGCGGCTATAAAGGTATTGGCGATACCACCACCAACAATAAGTTGATCAACCTTCTGAGAAAGGGTTTCCAATACCTGTAGTTTGGTTGAAACTTTTGCGCCACCGACAATGGCCACCAAAGGCCGTCGGGGATTTTCAAGCGCTTTCCCCAAGGCAGAGAGTTCATTGATCAATAAAGGTCCCGCACAGGCTATTTTGGCATATTGTGCAACACCATAAGTAGAAGCTTGAGCGCGATGCGCAGTACCAAATGCGTCGTTTACAAAAACATCGCAAAGCGAAGCTAACCTTTGTGAAAGATGAGCATCATTGGTTTTTTCTCCCACATTGCCACGAACATTTTCAAACACAACTATTTCATTTTCGCTGACGTCGATGCCATCGAGATAATCACTCACTAACCGCACCGGCACATCCGTCAAAGTCCTGATATAATCTACCACCGGTTGTAATGAGTCAGCGGCAGTTAATCCACCCTCTAGCGGACGACCAAGATGAGACATCACCATCAAGCGTGCACCTTTTTCCAGCGCGAGTTTTATGGTGGGCATGGCGGCTACAATTCTGGCATCACTGCAGATCTTGCCATCTTTAATCGGCACATTAAGATCCTCACGAATAAGTACCCGCTTTCCATGAAGATCTAAATCAGACATTTTGATAAGCATCATCTTATCTCCTTAAAGATTGTCGGCATTGGGTGATTATTTCAAATTACCCATTTTAATGGCCAGGTCAATCATACGACAACTAAAGCCCCACTCATTGTCGTACCAAGATAGCACCTTTACCAAATTACCATAAACCCGCGTCTGAGAGGCATCAAAAATTGATGAACCTGGATGATGATTAAAATCCGTCGAAACCAAAGGATCTTCATTGTAATAAAGCACATGATCATCAGCGGCATTTCTCATTATTTGATTAATTTCTGCTTCGCTGGTATCCCGACTTGCATCAAACACCAAATCAACTACAGAAACATTGCTGGTCGGTACGCGCATGGCAAAACCATTAAGTTTACCATGCAACTCAGGTATCACTAATCCCACTGCTTTTGCTGCGCCACTTTTTGTCGGAATAATCGATTGTGCTGCCGAACGCGCACGTAATAAATCATGATGTTGGTTATCGATCAGTTTCTGATCATTCGTATAAGCATGAATCGTTGTCATTAGACCCTTATTGATGCCCACACCCTCATGCAATGCTTTGGCAACGGGCGCCAGGCAATTAGTGGTACAGGATGCACAAGAAACAATTTTGTGCGCCGCTAATAAAATATCGTCATTCACGCCATAAACGATAGTCGCGTCTATATCTTCCGCCCCGGGTGCTGAAATCAGCACTTTGTTAGCGCCTCCGGCAAAATGTTTTTCCGCACCCTCACGATCCCTGAAATGTCCGGTACATTCCAAAACTACATCTACCCCATACTCGCCCCAAGGCAGATTTTCAGGATTTCTGTCAGCCAGCATCTTAATGGGATCACCATTAATATACATATACTCATCATCCCCGGTGACTTCCGCAATAGTAAAACGACCATGGGTACTATCAAATTTGGTCAAATGTACATTTGTCTTAATGGGGTGAGATGAGTTAATCGCCACCACTTTAATTTCATGATGTCGATCGTATTCATAAATAGCCCGCAAAATCATTCGACCAATACGCCCATAACCATTAATTGCTACACGAACTGTCATGCCAATTTCTCCAGTTAATTACATTTGTAAATCAGAAATTTACCAAATTCAAGAATTTAAAAGTGCCAATGCCTTTTCATAAATATTTTCTTCGGTGAAACCAAACTCGGCAAACAACTGATCAGCCGGTGCAGATTCGCCAAAAGTTCGCATGCCAATCACATCCCCATCCATACCCACGTAACGATACCAGATATCCGGTTGTGCCGCTTCAACCGCTAATCTTTTGCGCACCAAGGCAGGTAAAACGCTTTCTTGATAAGCTGCATCCTGTGCGGAAAACTGTTCCATACAAGGCATAGAAACCAGTCGAACCGATTTTCCCGCTTTGACAAGTTTATCGAATACCGCTTTGGTCAAAGCAACTTCCGAACCTGTCGCGATAAGAATTAACGCCACAGACTCTCCGCTTTGCGCCAACACATAACCTCCACGTGAAATTTGTTGTATTTGTTCCTCATCGCGAGGTTGATGCAGTAAATTCTGTCGGGAAAGGATGATGGCTGAGGGGCCGTCTTTACGTAATATAGCTTGCTGCCAGGAGACTGCTGTTTCCACCGTATCCGCAGGTCTCCAGGTACGCATATTGGGAGTGAGTCTTAAACTGGCAATTTGTTCCACTGGTTGATGGGTCGGACCATCTTCTCCCAAGCCAATGGAATCATGGGTATAAACCTGTATATTTTGTAGTTTCATCAATGCCGCCATGCGCAACGCATTTTTAGCATATTCCATAAACATTAAAAATGTTGCCCCATAAGGAATAAAGCCACCATGAAGAACCAGACCATTAATAATCGCGGTCATGGCAAATTCGCGCACCCCGTAATAGAGGTAATTTCCCGAGGCATCAGCAGCAGAAATAGCCTTGCTGTGACTGGTGATGGTTAAATTGGATCCAGCGAGATCAGCGGAACCACCCAGCATCTCCGGTAACCATCCGGTTAACTGCTCCAACACCATTTGTGAGGCTTTACGACTGGCAACGGAGATACCCTCTTGTGCAAATTTTGTGATTAACCCGTTCATGTTATCATTGAAATCTTTTGGTAAGTCACCACTGAGTCGTCGGTTTAATTCATCAGCCAACGCTGGGTATGCTTCTCGGTAAGCGAGAAACTCATTATTCCACTCGCTTTCTAACGCTTGACCCTTCTCCCGTGCATCCCATCCCTGGTAAACATCGTCGGCTATTTCAAAGGCGCCGTATTTCCAACCCAGTTTTTCACGAGTGGCCGCTATTTCGTCATTGCCTAAAGGCGCACCATGACAAGATTCCGTACCTGCTTTATTGGGAGAACCAAAGCCAATAATGGTTTTACAACAGATTAACGTCGGCCGTGCACGCTCAGCCTTGGCAGCTTTAATAGCGGTTTTTATGGCGTCACTATCATGCCCATCCACCGCAGCGATCACTTGCCAACCATAAGCCTGAAAACGTTGTACTGTATTGTCGGTGAACCAACCAGTAACTTTACCATCAATTGAAATACCGTTATCGTCATAAAAAGCAATCAGTTTACCTAACCCTTGCGTCCCCGCCAAAGAACAAGCTTCGTGTGAGATGCCTTCCATCAAACAACCATCACCCAGAAAT
>CAZKUH010000167.1:0-5547 GCA_964555895.1 uncultured Enterobacterales bacterium | reverse complement strand
GATCAAAAATTAGCGAAATTACAGGTACCATTTCATATTGGATAACACCCAATTTGACGAACTTGTCTAGGAAAGGTTATAGTCACTATTCCACAAGATATAAAAGTATGAAGGTTAAAACTTGTAATTTTTCAGGAAGGGCACAATGATTAAAACGATATTTTTGGGGTTAATCACAATACTGTTAGTTTCATGCGGGGGTGGGAGTAGCAACGTACCTCCACTGGTGATTGGAAGTGCTGAAAATGCAGGAAATCCAAATCTATCTCCTACATGTGGGGTGTTGCAACCAGAGGAAATTTGTGAGACATTTTTCTTTCCTACAGGAACAGCTGTTAAAAGAGAGTATATCTTAAATATACCAGATACAGTTACTGAACCGAATCCTCCCTTGTTTATCTTACTGCATGGTGGCGGAGGAAATGCCGGGCTTGCATCTTTACCTTTTGGCATTCGGCGTTTTATCAAAGATAATAAATATATCGGCGTTTTTCCGAATGCGCGCATTAATGACAGAGGTTTTAGATCATGGAATTTTGATGATGTTGAATTTATTACGGAGGTGATTCGACAACTCATTGTTAATCAGAATGTAAACCCTAAAAAAGTTTATATTTTTGGTTTTTCAAATGGTTCTTTCTTAGCAAATTTACTCGCTTGCAAAATCCCAGATAAAATAACCGCAGTTATTGGTTTGGCCGGCACTTTACTTGAGCCATTAACTGGTTGTGCGAATACTGGGGATGTTGCTATTCATAATATACATGCGACAGGTGATGATGTCATTCCCTATATTGGCGTGCCTGATCGTTTCCTAGGTGCTATTGATGCTATAGAAGAGTGGCGGATACAAAATCAATGCAGTGCGACATTTACCACGTCCAACATGATCGATCTCACCCGAGATGTTACGGGTGATGATGCCTCTACCAGAACTTATGACAACTGTACTCGAACGGTTGAATTAACCACGATCGAGGGTTCAGGTCATTTACCTGAATACAATTTCCCTCAATTACATGGATTGATGATTGATTTTATCAACAAAGCCCAGTCTGAAGTATTGCCCTAACGGGCTGGGTAGGTTGAGAAAATATTCAGCATATTCAGTTTTTGTTTTTATATCGCTGGGTAATTTTTTTGAATTTTTTTAATGTTTTATTCGAGACAGCTGTTTTAAAAACCTCACTGCCGATATGTTCTTCACCTCGAGATTTTGCTAACTGTATTTGCTTTTCTCGTTGCATAAACCGTTTTTTTGTTTGTTCATCAGTATAATCGTGGCAGTGATGACAACTCACACCTGGTAAATAATGAATGTGACTTTTGTCTGCTGCTGTAATAGGCATCCGGCAAGCATAACATTGATCATATTGACCTTTTTCAAGTTGATGATTAACTGCTACGCGATTATCAAAGACGAAGCATTCACCTTGCCACAAAGATTCATCTTCGGGTATTTCTTCCAAGTATTTTAAAATACCACCATCTAAATGAAAAACTTGCTCAAAACCTTGTTGCTTTAGATAGGCGGTTGATTTTTCACAGCGGATACCACCGGTACAAAACATGGCCACTTTTTTGTGTTGAGTCGGTTTTAAATTTTGTTTAACAAATTCCGGGAATTCTTTGAAGGTAGATGTTTTGGGATTAATGGCATTTTTAAAAGTACCAATAGCACATTCATAATCGTTACGGGTATCAACGACTAATACTTCTGGATCGGAAATAAGTTCATTCCATTGTCCGGGTTGGACGTAAGTGCCAACAATATGATTAGGATCGATGTCTGCCACACCCATGGTGACAATTTCTTTTTTTAATTTTACTCTGGTGCGATAAAAAGGCATGCTGTGGTGAAATGAATCTTTGGATGAGAGGTTTTGAAAGCGCTTATCTTTTTTCAACTCGTACATCACTGTATCTATACCTTCACGAGATCCGGCAATGGTACCATTAATGCCTTCTTTTGCCAGCAAAATAGTACCTTTTACTTCATTATTGAGCATGAGCTTTAATAGCGGCGGCTGCAATTGTTTATAATCTTTTAGTATGACAAAATGGTACAGCGCGGAAACAACATATTGAGGCATAATTTTTTATCTTTTGGCTTTCGGTTAATCAGAAGTAAATCCAGCACTTTTCAAAGGTGGGGGATAATAACAGAAAATAGCTGAAATACCCATATTATGGATAAGAGATATTGATGGGAGCGTAAATTGCGGTTGTGTCGTTTAATTTAAAAATTCTAATGAAGTATTTTTTTCACAGTATTCAGCAGAGTTTCAGGATGAAAGGGTTTAACAATCCAGCCTGTAGCACCTGCCTTCCGACCCTCATTTTTTGTTGAATTAGCGCTTTCGGTCGTCAAAAGGAGAATAGGAATAAATTTATAGTTGGGCATAGCGCGTAATTGTGTCGTCACTTCTATACCTGATATACCGGGCATATTCATGTCGGTCATGACTAAATCAAATTGGTCAGATTTAGCTTGCAAAATACCTGAATCACCATTTTCGGCTTCTGTGACATCATGCCCGCCATTTGAAAGTGTGAAATTAACCATTTTTCTCATACTGGGAGAGTCGTCAATAACCAGGATTTTTGCCATTGGATGTAGAACCCCTTTTTTAATATTGAATTAAGATGTTGATTTTCTGATGAGTCAACGTTTGAACACCAGCTATATTTTGCAAATAGTTATGGGTATAGACCAAGTGAACAGTTTTGGATAATTTTTTTGCCGTTTGAATTGATATTATGAGCTACAGGATAGCATGGAACAGCCAGCTTTGAAACGTGCCCATTCAGGTCGTTTAGTTTGGTATTTCACCCTGTCTGACTGTTGTTGATATGGTTTTTTTAATAACTCATGCAGTTCATACACCATGGTGTAATCTCCGTTTTCTGCTTCTTCAATCGCCTGTTGTGCCAAGTAATTTCTTAACACGTAAAGAGGGTTTGTCAGATTCATTTGTCGTTGTTTCGTTTGGTGATCGCTGTTTTCCTGAAAAAGTCTTTTTCGATATTTTCTGAACCAGCTAGAAAATAGGGTCTGCTCTTTTGCAGTCAGCGGTTTTTCATCATAAAAAGCGTTCGACAAGATTTTTATGGCGGCCTGGCAATTTTCGACATTTTGCATATCATCCGCATGGAAGTCAATCTTGGCAAGCTCTCTAAAAAACAGGGTCATGTCTATTTCACGTGACATCAACAATTTAAGCAGATCGCTAACAAGAATATCATCGGTGATGGGTTTATATTGAGCTATACCTAATTTGTTTAACATCATTTGATGCCATTTTCTATCAAAGGTGATAGCAGTTTGCGCTAAAATTTCTTCGAAAGGTTTGTTAGTGCCCACTAAGGGTAGTAACGAATTGGCCAGTTGTAGTAAATTCCATTGGGCAATTTTGGGTTGCTGTGAGTAGGCATAACGATGGTGGGTAGCATCAGTGGTATTGGGTGTCCAGTTGGGCTCAAAATTTTCTAGCCAACCATAGGGGCCATAATCCATTGTCAGCCCAAGGATTGACATATTATCGGTATTCATCACACCATGCACAAAACCAACACGCATCCAGTGTATGATCATCTCGCAAGTAAGGCGACAGATCTCCTCGAACCATTGCAGATAGACTGCAGTTGATGTTTTGTTATTTTGATGCAGACTTAACTGCGGGAAATCGTTTCTAATGCTAAAATCAACCAGCTTTTTTAACAATGGAATACCATTTCTCTCACCCATTAATTGAAAATTGCCGAATCGTGTGAATGAAGGTGCTAGCCGACAAACGATGGCGCCAGGTTCTTCTTTAACATGGCCATCATAAAACATGTCTCGAACGACTTTTTCACCGGTAAGCATCAAACTCAATGCACGAGTGGTGGGTATTCCCAAATGAAACATTGCTTCACTACAGAGAAATTCTCGGATAGAAGAGCGCAATACTGCTAAACCATCAGCAGTACGCGAGTAAGGTGTAAGTCCGGCACCTTTCAGTTGAATGGCCCAATGTTCGCCAGCGCTATTGGTGATTTCTCCTAAATTGATTACTCTACCATCGCCCAGTTGACCGGCCCATTGGCCAAATTGATGCCCGCCATAACAAGTGGCGTAAGGCATCATACCTTTTAACAAAGTATTACCTGCAAAAACATCGAGGAAAAGCTGAGAGCGAAAATCCTTTTGTTCGAGTTCAAGCAATGTAGCTGCATCTTCAGAAACGATTAGATATTGCGGTTGGCTCACCCTTGTGGGGGTGACTCTGGAATAACAAGCATGATAAACCTGCCGTGGAAAATTTCCCAGTTCGCTATCGGCTGGTAGTTCATTCACAAAGCGGTTATCGAATCTAAGCTGGTGTAATTTGCTGTTCACAATAAAGTTCCACAATAATCTGTGTAATGAGGTTTTATTTCCTCAAAGTTTGGGTATAGTGAAGTTAATCCCTCATTAACCGTTCCAAATAATGGCAACATACCATGAAACTCATCACTTTTGCTGTAAAAAACAAACAAAAATTAGCGCTGCTAACAAACGATCAGCAACAGGCGATTGATCTAATGGCCGCCCACCAGAAAATTTTTGGCAAACGCTTTTCACATTTTAATAGTTTATTAAGTTTTATTAACGCAGGCGAGAAGGCAAAAGATGTTGCCGAACAATGCTGGTATGAGATCAAGAAAAAAGGTATGGATGAACTCCTTTTCAGATTGAGTGAAACAAAGATATTGGCGCCGGTTCCAAAGCCGACTTCTATCCGGGATTTTATGTCCTTTGAGGACCACATCATTAACTGTATCCGCCGACAGGGACTAAAGAAATTGGGAACATTTGACGAATGGCTGGAAAGAAAATTTGGGCGCAACTATACCTTGGCAAAAAAGCTCAATACAGAATTTTATAAACGTCCCATTTACTATAAAGGCAACACATTATCAGTCGTTGGCAACAATGCCAATGTGACTATTCCGCAAGGGAGTATCCGTTTTGACTATGAACTGGAATTTGGTATTTATATTGGAAAAAAGGGTAAAAATATTCCTGCTAAAGATGCGCAAAAATATATTGCAGGATACACTTTGTTCAATGATTTTTCTGACAGGAATATCCAACTGCAGGAACAACGGGGCAGGATGTGGCCTACTAAAGGGAAAGATTTTGATTCGGGCAATGCGATGGGTCCTTTTTTTGTTACTGCCGATGAAATCACCGAACCTGATAATATAAAACTTCAAGCATGGGTAAATGGAGAACTGTGGTCGGAAGGAAATTCTAAAGACATGTATTGGTCTTTCTCGCAAATGATCGAATATGTTTCCCGAGATGAAACCCTCTTTCCCGGAGAATTTTTTGGTTCGGGTACCTGCTCAAATATGCAAAGTCAAGGTTGTGGCCTGGAGCATGGGAAATTTCTCAAAGCTGGAGATGTTATTGAATTAAAATCGCCACAATTGGGCATATTGAAAAATTATATTAAGTAATTAAAGTGGTATGAATGTCTAACAGGTGCGCACAAATACGCAATAAATGGTTTCTACTTA
>CAZKUH010000166.1:0-5568 GCA_964555895.1 uncultured Enterobacterales bacterium | reverse complement strand
CTTGCATTTTACCTGAGAAACGAACCAACACAGATTCAGGCATATCCAGTGGCATAACGCCTGTGGCGGCGGCAAATGCCACCAGCCCAGAACCTGCTGGAAAAGAAATGCCTAAAGGGAAGCGCGTGTGGGAATCACCCCCTGTGCCAACCATATCAGGTAGTAACATTCTATTTAACCAGCTATGAATAATGCCATCGCCGGGCCGCAAGGAAACGCCGCCCCGGTTCATAATAAAATCCGGTAGTGTATGTTGGTTAGTGACGTCTATAGGCTTTGGATAGGCAGCAGTATGACAAAACGACTGCATGGTTAAATCAGCGGTAAAACCCAAACAAGCCAAGTCTTTAAGCTCATCACGAGTCATGGGACCGGTGGTATCTTGGGAGCCAACTGTTGACATCTTAGGCTCGCAGTATTGATCCGGACGAACGCCTTCTAAACCACACGCTCTTCCGACCATCTTTTGCGCCAGCGTATAACCTTTAGTCGATTCAACCACAGCTGCGGGCTTACGGAAAACATCACTGGCCGGTAAATTGAGGAATTCTCTGGCGCGTTCGGTTAAACCTCGACCGATTATAAGGGGTATCCGACCATGCGCCTGAACCTCATCCAGTAATACTTGTGTTTTCAGCGCAAACTCAGCAATCACTTTGCCATCTTTTTCAACTTTACCTGCATACGGATAAATGTCGATAACATCACCCATTGCCATTTGGGAAACATCCAGCTCTATCGGCAAAGCACCCGCATCTTCCATGGTATTAAAGAAAATAGGGGCTATTTTAAGGCCTAGGCAAAAACCGCCATCTCTTTTATTTGGAATATGGGGAATGTCATCGCCCATATGCCAAAGCACTGAATTTGTAGCAGATTTTCTAGACGAACCGGTACCCACCACATCACCGACATAGGCAACTGGATGGCCTTTTTTCTTCAGTTCGGTAATTAATTCCAGCGGGTTTCCTGTCAGCCCTTCCCTGGAATTTTTTAACATAGCCAGCGCATGCAAAGGAATATCCGGTCTTGACCAGGCATCTGGCGCGGGTGACAAATCATCCGTGTTGGTTTCTCCGGGTACTTTGAAAACCGTCACCGTCATCTTTTCGGCAAGCGGTGTGCGTTGGGTAAACCACTCGGCATCTGCCCAGCTTTGGATCACTTCTTTGGCAATCGAATTGCCAGCGGTTGCTTTGTCAGCAACATCGTGGAAAGCTTCAAACATTAACAGGGTGTGCTTTAACTGTTCGCCTGCGAGTTGGCACAGTTCACTATCATCAAGTAATTCGACCAAGGTACCAATATTGTACCCTCCCAACATGGTCCCCAGCAATTTGACCGCCTGTTCTTTGTTTATCATAGGTGAAGAGGCTTCTCCCTTGGCCAAGGCTGACAGAAATCCGGCTTTGACATAAGCTGCCTGATCGACACCTGCCGGGATTCGATTGCTGAGCAAATCCAGTAAAAAATCTTCTTCTCCAGCGGGTGGTGACTTTAAAAGCGCCACTAACTCTGTAGTTTGATCAGCAGATAAAGGTTGGGGTACGACGCCCTGTTTGGCGCGCGCTTCGACATGTTTTCGATAAGTTTCTAACACATTTAATCCCTCTTTGATAAGTTCATCGCGATGATAGCGGACGGTAATAAATATTGTTGCCAATATCTTTTTAAATGGAAATTTTCGTAGTATGGTAATAGGCTAATTATACAGTAATTTCAACAAGATTGAAGGCTCTTAATTCGCGCGAAAGCAAACATTTTTCGCACAACTATCTTCTGAGTCAGACAATTTTCCCGCTACAACTGCCAATAAATTTCTACATCAGTTAGAATGCTTTATTAATTTCAATCTAGAGATATTTTTATATGGAACTTTCAAGTTTAACCGCGATTTGTCCTGTTGATGGTCGATATGGCAGTAAAACACAAAGTCTGCGCCCAATTTTTAGCGAATTTGGTTTAATTAAATACCGCGTCATTGTGGAGGTGCGCTGGTTTCAAATGTTGTCCGCACTACCCCAAATCCCTGAAGTGGCGGAACTTGGGCCTGAAGATGAGCAAGTCTTAAATAATATTATCAATAACTTTAACGAAAATGATGCCAACCGCATCAAAACCATTGAAAGAACAACTAATCACGATGTTAAAGCTGTGGAATATTTTCTTAAAGAATGTTTCAGCGGACAGCAAAATTTGGAAAAAATCAGCGAGTTTATACATTTTGCCTGTACTTCGGAAGATATTAATAATCTTTCCTATGGTTTGATGCTGACGGAAGCCCGCAGTAGTGTTGTGCTAACACAAATGACACTGATTATTGATGCCATCAAGATGCTTGCACATGACTATGCGGCCATACCCTTATTATCAAGAACTCATGGACAACCTGCATCACCCAGCACCATGGGTAAAGAAATGGCCAATACCGCAACGCGCTTACAAAGACAAAAAGAACAATTTGCCGCTGTTGAAATAACCGGCAAAATTAATGGTGCTGTTGGCAACTATAACGCGCATTTTGCCGCTTACCCCGAGATTGATTGGCCTGTTGTGGCACAAAAGTTCGTCACCGATTTAGGTATTGTCTGGAATCCTTATACCACCCAGATAGAACCCCATGATTGTGTGGCCGAATACTACGATGCACTGGCGCGTTTTAATAACATCCTGCTCGATTTTAATCGGGATATATGGGGTTATATCGCGCTCGGCCATTTTAAACAAAAAACTATCGCTGGAGAAATCGGCTCATCCACCATGCCGCACAAAGTCAACCCTATTGATTTTGAAAATTCCGAAGGTAATCTGGGGATCGCCAATGCTTTATTCCGCCACCTGGGCAGCAAATTGCAAGTATCCCGTTGGCAACGTGATCTTTCAGATTCGACCGCTTTGCGTGCTTTAGGTACAGGTGTTGGGCACAGTATTATTGCCTATGGTTCAACCCTTAAAGGTATCAGTAAATTGGAAATCAATGAAACCGCATTACGTCGAGAGCTTGATAATAATTGGGAAGTACTGGCTGAACCCGTGCAGACCATCATGCGTCGCTATGGGATTGAGAAACCTTACGAAAAATTAAAAGAACTCACTCGGGGTAAAGGCATAAATCAACAGGATCTTCATGTGTTTATTGATACCCTGGCATTACCCGAACAGGTAAAAGAACAAATGAAAGCCATGACACCAGCAAATTACCTCGGTAATGCAATAAAACAGGCTGAAAATATCTAAATAGAATTTCTTATGCTAAATAACAACGACGCAACCTCACCATTATTGGGAGATATGTCCAGCGCCACATTTATGTCGCAATACTGGCAAAAGAAACCCTGCATATTTCGCGGCGTTTTAAAAACCGAGCTCGACAATTTGCCAGGGATTGACGAACTAGCCGGGTTCGCCGTAGAAGATGAAGTCGAGTCTCGTTTGATATTTGGCAGTCCGGGTTTGAGTAAAGTTGCTGAACTTTCTTTACAACACGGTCCTTTCGACAGTGAGATGCTGGCTCAATTACCGGAAACTAACTGGACCTTATTGCTACAATCAATGGATCTGTGGGCACCTGAGTTTGCCGCCATAATCCAATGGGTGAATTTTCTACCGAGATGGCGTCTGGACGATGTGATGGTTAGTATTGCCGCTCCCGGAGGCGGGGTGGGGCCACACCGTGATCAGTATGATGTATTTTTAATCCAGCAAGCTGGCGAAAGAAGATGGAAAATTGCGCCACCCTCTACAACAGCTGATTTCGAGCCCATTACAGATCTACTGCTGGTAGAAAATTTCACAGCAAAAATAGATGAAGTGCTGAGCAAAGGCGATGTTCTCTACCTTCCCCCAGGCTGGCTCCACTGGGGGATAGCAGAAAGTTTGTGTGTGACTTGTTCTATTGGTTTCAGAGCGCCAGATACAGATGCCATATTACAAAATCTGCTTGATGAAATTTCCATGAATCCTGAATTAAACCAACGTTTTACTGATGCCTGGAGAAAACCGTCAGCTCAAATGTCAATCTCTGACAACGATTTGCTGGAACTTTCGCGATTGATTCACTCTATTGCACAAAACAAAGATTTATTACTCAATGCCCTGGCCAAACAAGTCACGCTGATACGAGAAGATAGCGAAATTTTCGATAAATCTGCCATGTTGCGTAAAATGGAGAACTATTTATCTACTGAAAATTTTTCCGTACAACTCACCGCAGCATCCAGAATGACCTTTAAGGTCCTCGATGCAGGAAAGTGCTGTGCATTTGTAAACGGAGAATCGTATATTTTTAATGATATCAATGACCAGGAAAAACAATTATTACTACAATTTCTTGATCGATTTGCCAGACATCAAGCCGTAATCATAGATGATAGCTATAGAACAGATACTTTTGCTACTTTTATACAGTTTCTTATTGAAAATGACAGTCTTTTTATCATTTGATGGTTTCGTTGGTTTATGATGTTTATAGGTATATTGAATGAAGTGGAAATAATTTTTATTTTTATTTTTATTTTTGCATGATAAACAGGAATTTTATCACTATGTCAGCAAACGATTTAAATACCCTCAACGGTCTTGAAGAAAACCATCAGGGTTTGTTAAAAATACTCGAACAGGCTGAGTTTTTAATCCAGTGGTTTAGCCCGGATCTGGATTTTCTAATCACTGATAATGAAAATTTCTATACCGCAATTTTTGCTTTTTGTAAAAACAACCAGAATTCGCGAATACAACTTTTACTGCATGACTCTCGCTCAGTCATGGCCAGAGGACATCGTTTCATCAATCTGGCTCAACGATTGACGTCCAAAATTGAAATCCGCGCCACCCTCGAAGAAATAGTCAAGCAACAACCCGCCTCATTCCTTATCGCAGATAACAAGCATTATTATATTAAACCCTTATCATCTCAATGGCAGGGAAAATATCAACTAAATAATCAAGCAGAAGCCAATAACCTCAACAAGATATTTGTGGATGCCTGGGAGCAAAGCCCGGCGGATAGTCAAGTCAGGCGTCTCGGTATTTAACGGCTCTGATTATTCTTTATTCGCTCACTACATGTCGTTATACTTCGGCTTATCTTTAAGTCAATATTGTTAATTTATATGACCTGGTTCAGGCCACAACTTCGTTACCTATTAAAATTGTCCATTCCTGCTGTTTTTTCACAATTGGCACAAATGGGTATGGGGTTTATAGACACCATCATGGCCGGACGCCATAGTAAAGATACTTTGGCAGTGGTCAGTGTCGGTAGCAATTTGTTTTTCCCGGTCATTATCATCATCCTAGGCGTTTTTTTGAGCATTAATCCCCTGGCTTCTGGATATGCCGCCAGAAATGAAACCAGTAAATTGGCCCAACTACTAAAAAGTAGCTCCGCCCTCGCCTTCATAATCGGCATACCGATTATTTTTGTAGTCCGAAATATGAATCCTGTCATCGAATTACTGGGTTTATCTGAAAATCTGGTCATCGCCACTGACAATTATCTGGATGCCATTTCCTATGGTATTGTGCCTTTGTTTCTTTTTTTATCCTTACGATTTTTCAATGAAGGAT
>CAZKUH010000165.1:0-5597 GCA_964555895.1 uncultured Enterobacterales bacterium | reverse complement strand
ACAAGATTTTTTTTTGCTGATGAAGATAATCCCATAAAGTAAGGTATGCATAAAAATCAGAGGGTAGCCGATGAAATCTTTGATGTAACTCGTTAGCTTTAGCCCGGTACTCAAGGGGTCTTTCACGCACATCCTGAACACTCAAAGCACTGGTAATTATTAACATCGCCTCCAGACAATTAAATTTCTCGGCTGTGAGCAAGATTTTTCCGAGTCTTGGATCCACAGGAAGTTGCGCTAATTTTTTCCCCGTTAAAGTCAATTGTCTTGAATTGCCGCTGCCCTTTGTGATCGCCCCTAGCATTTCTAACAGATTAACACCATCTCTGATTCTTTTGGGATCGGGCGCTTCAAAAAAAGGAAACAGTTCAATATCTTCCAATCGCAGATAGAGCATTTTCAATATCACCGAAGCCAAATGCGTACGGTGAATTTCGGCATCTGTAAATTTGGCTCTTGATAGAAAATCGGTTTCAGCATATAAACGAATACAAATGCCATCCTGTAATCTGCCACAACGACCTTTACGCTGATCAGCCGAGGCTTGGGAAATAGCTTCAACAGGTAACTGTTGTACCTTTGTTCGTTGGTTATAGCGACTGATCCTGGCGACGCCTGTATCGACGACATAGCGGATGCCTGGCACTGTCAGAGAGGTTTCGGCCACATTGGTCGCCAAAACAATTCTGCGCCCAGGATGTGGTCTGAATATTTTGTCCTGATCTGACCTGCTCAAACGTGAATATAGCGGCAAGACCTCGATCTCAGGATAACGCTTTCTTAAAAATTGCGCCGCATCGCGGATTTCACGTTCTCCGGGGAAAAACACCAAAATATCTCCACCACCTTCGGCTATGAGTTCATTTATCGCATCCGCCAATGCGGTTAATGGTTCACGATGTTTTTCTGTGAGCAATTCAATCGTTTCGTCAACCTCAGGCATCACTTCAAGTAGCGGACGATAACGCACTTCCACCGGGTAAGTCCTACCACTAACCTCCACTACAGGGGCATGATTAAAATGTCGGGAAAAACTCTCTGGATCAATAGTGGCCGAAGTGATAATCACTTTTATGTCGCTTCTTTTTTTGAGTAATTGATGTAAGTAACCCAGAATAAAATCAATATTCAAACTACGTTCGTGGGCTTCATCAATAATGAGTGTGTCATAAGCGCTCAGCAGCGGATCGGCACTCATTTCCGCTAACAACATGCCATCGGTCAAAACCCGAATACTCGCCAGTGCATGGCTTTTATCATCAAAGCGGATCTTGTAACCTACCTCTTCACCTAAAGTAACATTTAATTCTTCTGCAATACGCGCAGAAACAGTTCTAGCGGCAATCCTTCTTGGTTGGGTGTGCCCGATGAGACCATTGCTCCCTCTGCCCATCGCCAGACACAGTTTTGGCAATTGCGTGGTTTTTCCCGAACCGGTTTCACCAGCCACAATGATCACTTGATGTTTTTCTATCAGCGCTGATAAATTATCCAGTTCTTTGAAAATAGGTAAATTTTCCGGGAAACTGATTTTTATCTTGTTATTATTTTTATTGGCAACCAGTAAGCATGATTTTGCTATCTTTTGACGTAATTTGTCTAAAGAAACATCTATCGCCCGATCACGCTTTAATCTTTTTCTTAATGCCAGAATGTGTTGATAAAATGCGGTTTGATCCCTTGTCAGGCACGATTTTATCTGCACGGCTAATTCTTCAAGAAGAAGCCGCTGCTGTGGCAGACTTATTTGCTCTCTAGCCAACACACCGACTCAAAAATAAATTCATTATTTATGCTCCAGGATAGTGGGAGAAGACTTCAGAGCGTCGAAACAGTATCAACATTGTGTTCAAGATTACGAATTAGCAAGCACTGCCCGGGCAATGAATCCAACGGGATGGAAATCTGCATCACATGACCTGAACCTGGTGCAACTGTCACCTCATCCCCTTGTAAATTGTTCATTTGCGTCAATCTGAAGGGAATATTTCCCTGGGGTGTCATAATTTCCAGGGCATCACCGACATTAAATTTATTTTTCACCTCAATGGTTGCTTTGCCATTATCGCTATGCATCACTTCTCCAACAAATTTTTGATGATTGCTTTGGGAAGAGCCCACCGTATAATTTTGTAAATCCTGGGGTACATGCCGGCGCAAAAAGCCTTCGGTATAACCTCGGTTTGAAAGACCATCCAGCGTATCAAGCAATTGATAATCAAAGGCCTTTCCAGCAATAGCATCATCGATAGCCTGACGATAAACCTGTGCTGTTCGAGCGGCGTAAAAATATGATTTTGTCCTGCCTTCAATTTTGACCGAATCGACACCAATTTGCATGAGTTGCTCAATATGCTGCACTGCCCTTAAATCTTTTGAATTCATAATATAAGTGCCATGTTCATCCTCAAAGGCAGGCATGGTCTCACCCGGTCGATTGGGTTCCTCAAGCAACAACATGTCATCGACTGGTTGCTCATTTTTCACCCCGTCAACAGTGCCTGCTGCTTGCAAATCCATGACAATATGTTGCTTTTCAATCACCTCTGCACCTTTCCTTTGTGCAGTTTTGGCAACGATGTCTCCTTCAAGTGTTTGTTCGGCTTCAGAAATTTTGTAATTCCAGCGACAGGCGTTGGTACAAGCCCCTTGATTCGGATCTCGATGATTCATGTAACCTGATAACAAACAACGTCCAGAATAGGCAATACAGAGCGCACCATGTACAAAAATTTCCAACTCCATTTCTGGACAACGTTGTTTAATCTCCGAAATTTCGTTGATGGATAACTCTCTGGACAAGATAACCCGTTCAATACCCTGTTGCTGCCAAAATTTAACTGTGGCCCAGTTCACCGCGTTGGCCTGCACTGAAAGATGTATTGACATATCCGGCCAATTCTCCCTGACCATCATGATGAGACCGGGATCAGACATGATCAGCGCATCCGGTTTCATTGCAATGATGGGACCAATATCCCTTAAATAGGTTTTAATTTTGTCATTATGTGGTGAAATATTAGAGGCCAGATAAAAATGTTTACCCAATTTATGTGCTTCGGCTATGGCGGAGCCTAATACTTCTGCTTTGGAAAATTCGTTGTTACGCACTCTTAAACTATAACGAGGCTGTCCGGCATAGACAGCATCCGCGCCATAGGCAAAAGCAAAGCGCATCGCCTTTAATGAACCTGCAGGAGATAATAATTCTGTATTCATCAGTCTTTATAAAAATAACTCGGGGCGGGTATTATATACCCATGCCACCTGAAAATGCAGGATTTCAAGTGGTATGGGTATATACCAAACCAATGATGGCTTTTTCAATAGTTTGTTCTCTGACTGCGGCTCTGTCTCCTGCGAACAAATATTTCCGTGTGCGTGCAGATTGTTCTTTATTTTGCCAGGCGATCCAGACGGTACCCACAGGATTGAGCGCGGTCCCTCCCTCTGGGCCTGCAATACCACTGACAGCAACAGCCATATCCGCACCCGTTAAACGGAGCACAGCTGCCGTCATCAGACTAACCACCTCACGACTTACCGCACCATGAACTGATAATATTTCATTGGGGATATCGAGTAATCTATGTTTCATTTCATTGTTATAGGTAACGATAGCACCGATAAACCATTGCGAACTCCCCGCCAAGGCAGTTAAGGAAGTTGCTATTCCTCCTCCGGTTAAAGATTCCGCTGTGGCAATTGTCAGTCCACCAGATTTTACTTTTTCGGCTAACATGGTCGTGGCCATTATTATTTTTTCAGACATACAAAACTCTCTTTTTAATCACCAATTCACTCTTTTTAAACCAACTAAATTCGTTCATAATATGCCACAAAATGATAACATAGCGAAACGCTAGCATAACTTCCCCTATTTATGAGCACAACAAAACCCTCAACAATAAATCAGCCACCCGCACAGCAGGAATTTTCCAAGCTGGGCAAAACGCCGGTTCTGACATCTGCTCATACAGCTAGCCACACCCCGATGATGCAACAGTATTTGCGCATCAAAGCTGAACATCTTGATGAGTTGCTGTTGTACCGCATGGGTGATTTCTATGAATTGTTTTTTGAAGATGCCCGTGAAGCCTCACAATTGCTCGATATTACTTTGACCCGGCGAGGTCAATCAAATGGCCAGCCCATTCCTATGGCCGGCGTCCCATACCATGCCATTGATAATTATCTGGCCAAACTGGTTAAACTGGGTCGTTCTGTCGCAATCTGTGAACAAATTGGCGACCCAGCGACCAGTAAAGGGCCGGTTGAACGTAAAGTAAGTCGTATCATCACCCCAGGCACCCTGACCGATGACTCCCTGCTTAGCGATGATCAAGACAACCTTGTATTAGCCCTCTCGCAGCAGGACAAAACTTATGGTATCGCCTGGCTGAGTATCAGTACCGGCAAGTTTCAGCTGACTGAAGTTCACAACTTTGATGAAGTTTACGCGACGCTTGAACGCCTTAAACCCAATGAAGTGCTTCTCGCTGAATCTTTTCAAATGCCCGTACCCATTCAACAGCAATTCACTCAAACCATTAAATACCGACCTGATTGGGACTTTAACGCCCAGGATAATCATCGCCATCTCAGTCGCTTCTTCAACACGCAAAATTTAATGGGTTTTGGCTGTGATGACATGTCTCAGGCTATTGCAGCGGCGGGTGCCTGTTTGCGTTATATTCAAGAAACGCAGCGCACTGATCTCCACCATATCCATCAGCTTGTTCCAGAAACCCGAGAGCAAATTCTCGCACTCGATGCTGCCACCAGAAGGGATCTGGAACTGACGCAAAATATTCAGGGTGGTGAAGACAAAACTTTGCTGGCAGCCATCAATAAGACACACTCGGCCATGGGTGTGAGAATGTTAAGACGCTGGCTCCATGCACCGCTTCGAGATCAAACACAAATTCGACAACGTCTGCAACGCGTGTCCGCATTAATTGCACTCGATGATTCTGAAGCCTTGGGCAAGTCACTTAAAAAAATCGCTGATTTAGAGCGTGTACTCACTCGGATCAGCCTTGGCAATGCTCGGCCCAGAGATTTTATCCGTCTCAGAACTGCGTTGTTCACACTACCTGAGATCAAGTTCATTCTGCAACAATCCAAAGATAATCAATTACAAAAACTGGCTACAGATATGCCATTGTTTTCAGCCCTGGCGACATTATTACAAAGTGCCATTATCGATAATCCACCGACTGTTATCAGAGATGGTGGGGTGATTGCCGATGGTTATCATGCTGAATTAGATGTACTAAGAAGCATCAGTCAAAGTGGACTGGCACATTTAAAAGATTTGGAACAAAGAGAAAGAGATGCCAGCGGCATATCAACCTTAAAAATAGGTTATAACCGTGTCCATGGTTATTACATCGAAGTAAGTCGTCTTTCAAGTGACCAGGTCCCTGACTATTTTATTCGAAGGCAAACCCTGAAAAACGTTGAACGTTTCATTACCCCGGAACTTAAAGTTCATGAAGAAAAGGCTTTAAAAAGTGACAGTGAAGCCTTAGCACTGGAGAAGAAACTCTTCCAGGCACTTTTTGAAGAAGTAAGGCCACATTTATTGAGCCTTT
>CAZKUH010000164.1:0-5621 GCA_964555895.1 uncultured Enterobacterales bacterium | reverse complement strand
CCTGACTATTAAATATGATCTGATTTGTCTGAGGACCTGCCCGCGTGTTACTGGAATTATTCACCGTGTAAGTTAAAGTGTCGCCATCAGCATCTTGCAATGGTCCCATAGTGATTAGCAGGTCAAGATTTATAGTTGCTGAAAGATTCTGGTTAGTTATTATTGGTGGTTGATTAGAAGAACCCGTATTTTGTTTTACAGTGATGTCAGCAGGGTCAAGTGCAACCTTAACTATGCTATCGGAGACAGAAATAGAAATGTTCCTATAGGTTCCAACGTCTTGAGAACTAGGCGTTCCCGAAAGATTGCCAGTACTATTGTCAAAAGAGGCCCATGGAGGGAGGTTGGATACGGTGAAAGATAATGTATCACCATCTGGATCCGTGGCGGTGGGGGTAAAACTGTAAATTTGCCCTGCGGTTATGCTGACTGGCATAGAGCCGCTAATGCTCGGGGGTTGATTTTTTTGTGCTGCGGGAGGGTTTTTGTCTGCTGCACTCGTGCCACCACCTGAACAACTACTTAATAATATCGCGACTAAGATGGTGAGTAATCCAACTTTAAGGTTCTTGTTCATAACGTTTCTCGAATGTGTAAAATACCGAAGTACTAGGTTAAATTGTATGTAAAACATCTTATAGATGAGGTATAGTCATAAAGTCAGTATATTCCACATCGATATTAAAATTTGTGACCGATCTGACAACGAATTGAGACCTAATGCTCAAAAGATGGATTTTTTCAGAATTTTAGGAAATTTAGAGAAGTTTTCACTATTGATATCTTCTTCGAGCCTGATATTGAAAGTTAGGACGATTCACTGACAATAGCACGGGTATAATAGTATAAAGAATAATAACAATAAGTATATTAATATAGTGTTGGAGAACCTTGTGCATCTAAGGAAGTTATGGTCTAAATTTATCAGATATTTGTTCTTCTGGAGTACCTATTTTATCCCTTGGTTTAGATTTTCAAATGATAAAGTCAGGGTGATCATGTTTCATGGAGTCGGTGACGATTCTTTTCCTGAAAAGTTATTTGTCTTACAAATCAAATATTTAAGCACATTATTTGATACCTATTGGGCTTCAGAGCTGCCTGAACTCCTTGAAGGTAGATTTAAAAATTTATCTAACAAGCCCCCAGTGGTGTTAACTTTTGATGATGGTTTAAAAAATAATGCTGAAATCGTAGCACCCATTTTAAAACAATTTGGTCTAAAGGCTACATTTTTTATAATTTCTGATTTATTAGATGGGTCTTCTATGATGTGGAATCACGAAATAAGATGTCGTCTGGAATTGATGGAAAATGAGGAGAGGAGAATTTTCATTGATAAAAACTCAAAGAGACAAGCCCTTTCGATAACGCAGTTTATTGATTCCTTAAAAGAATCCGAGAGTGCTATTTGGAAAAAGGCACTCCAATCTTTACGTGAATTAAATCCAAACCCTGATTACACTGCTGACATGTTACTTAAATATCGAGTAATGTCAGAACAGGATTTACTCGATTTGCCAGATTGTATTGAAATTGGTTCCCATACTTGCACGCATCCAATTCTAGACGTTGTTGATGATGATGTTTTGCGGCAGGAAATAGTAGAAAGTAAGTATGCTTTAGAAAAAATTTTAAAAAAACCGGTAACAACCTTTTGTTATCCAAATGGAAATTTCAATACGAAAATTGTGGAATGTGTTGCTAAATATTATACTTTAGCTGTAAATTCAACAGAAGGATTTGCTACAAAATCAGATTCATATTATCAGTTAAGCCGTATTAATACCTCTAAAGATATCAATACTATTTCCTTTAGATTATTAAGACCCCGTTCCTAAACAACCTGAGATTTGGATAAGAAACACCGTCATTACTGCCTCATGGGAAATTATGGGCGGTCCTATAACCCGATGATATTTTAAGCGACATGTAAAGGTGTATTTCTTTAACTATTTTAATCAAAGCTCAGGATGTAGGTGAAAAAGTTGAATCAATAAGTTAATAAAATGTCATAGGTGGCACTTAAAGCGAAACAGTATGTCATCTCGACCGTAGTGGAGAGTTCTTTGCGTTGGCAGTACTGTTTTACTTCTGAGCCCTCGGCAACTGCTTATCACTACAGATGGAGTGTATGCAGTAATAATGTCAGGAACATTACTTGTCCTGCGTTGCTTTTTGACATCCATCCAAGTATTAATCCACTACACCACCCAAAGTACGCCTTTGAGTCGCGGGACAAGCTTTCGACAAGACATGGCTTTTGTGTGGTATTTCTCTTATGCTCCGACTATGAATGAAAATTAATTTTTGAGTTCTTTTGTGATGATGGCCGAAATATATTCAACATTGCCTTTTTTGAAAATCCCCATATGATCTCCATCACAATCATAAGATGTTATATTTTCAATATATTGTCCCCAGCCTAAATATTTAAGATCCGGTTCGAAAATTGAGCGTATCTTGGGTTTGAAAAGTAAAGTTCTAAGCGCAAATTTAGTGGGTTTGAATTCTATGCTGGCTTTATGTCTAATTTCTTTTCTCATGTCATTCCATTCATCAATGGCAGAATCTCCAGAGCTTTTTTCTATTTTGTCAGGTTTAACTTTTTTTGAAATTTTCTTGATAATATATTTAACCCCATTTTTTTTGACTTCTTTAAAATGAGCTTTAAGTCTTGACATATTAATTGTCTGCTGTTGAAATTCAGGCGTCCAGGTATCAAACAAGATGACGATGTTAACGACTTCATTATTTTCCATAAACTTCTTTGCCACTTCGATTGCAATAATTCCTCCGAAAGAATTACCGCAGATATTATAAGGTCCATGTGGGTGAAATGATTTAATAGATTGATAATATTTTTCCGCAATATTTTCAACTGTGGCGTATTCTGAAAATTCTTTACTATCTATCCCATGATGAGTTATTTCTATTTCTTCTTGCAGATAAACTGCACAAATCATTTTATCTGTCTTAATATTTTTCACTAATTCTTTATACAAAAATATGCCATAAAGACAGAAGAGGGGAGAGGACTTGTCTCCTTCTTTTAATACCACGACATTATTAATTATTTTTCTGTTATCATTTTCAATGAGTCTGGCTATTTCCTTGATTGAAGAAGATTGCACAAGTTGTGAAATAGGTATGTGTTTTTGATATTTATTTTCTATGGATATCAGCAAGTTTACTGCCATTAACGAATCACCACCCAAATCAAAGAAATCGTCTTCAATTCCTATTGTCTGGGATTTAAATAACTGCTTAAAAATGGATGTCAATTCGAGTTCAATTGCGTTTGACGCTTCTTTGTATACCGTATTTTTTATTTGATTTTCAATTGGTGATGGTAATGATTTTCGGTCTATTTTACCGTTAAAGTTAAGCGGGAGATTAGTGAGCTTAATATAAATGCTGGGTATCATGTAGTCCGGGAGATATTGACTTAGATATTTTTTAAATTGCATTGAATTAGCGTTGGCATTATTATCCAGTACGACGTAAGCAATTAATCTATTTTCATAAGACGGCCCATTTTTGTCAGATGAAATGACACAATCAACAATATTCGCTTGTTTTTTTAACTGATTTTCGACTTCAAATAGTTCTACCCGCATACCTTTTATTTGAACCTGGAAATCATTTCTTCCGTGTAATTCAAGATCGCCATCGGCATCTAGTTTCCCAATGTCACCGATGTTATAATATCTTACACCTTCAATGATGATAAATAAATTATTGGATAATCCGGCTTGATTTAAATATCCTGTTGCCAAGCCTTTACCGGAAAAATATATATTTCCTACCGTACCCATTGGCAGTTCTGCCAGATTATCATCTAATATTTTTAATGAAACATTATCGAAAGTTCTACCAACGCTTCTTTTAATTTCTGCGGATTGCCTATCAGCAAAGTAATAGCAACCCATACAATTTATTTCACTTGAACCATAGATAACGTACACCTCTGCTGAAGCAAAAGTTAGGTTTAACGATCTAATGATTTCTATTGGAACCATGTCGCCACCAGAAGATACGTGTTTAACGCCCTTAAATGCAGAACAGTTATGGTAGTTTTCCTGTATATAGGGCAGTAGAATTTTCATGAGGCTGGGGCCAAAATGAAAAACAGTCGCATTTTGTATGTGGTGCGCTAATTGCTTCAGGTTAAATATATCATCTGTAGGTATTATCTTAACTTGTCCTCCAACATAAAGCGGAAGCAAAAGTTCAAAAAGACTAATACTAAAGGTAAATCTTGCCACTGAGATAAAAATATCATTACTGTTAAATTTGAATTGATTTTTTGCCGAAGAAAGATAATGTATTAAATTCTTATGTGTAGAGACAACACCTTTTGGTTTACCTGTTGTTCCAGAAGTGAAAAAAATATGTGAATAAGTATGGTTATCAAGCTTTGAAAAAAAAGTCTTACCCTCATCAATATTAAAATTAATGCTGGTGATATCGATATAAAGCGTTTGGTCTTTATCCAAAGTATCTTTTATTGAACTGGAAGATATTATTTTACACGGCTCCACTTCCGTCAAAATACTGGCAATTCGGTGTTTTGGAAACTCAGGGTCAATGGGCACATAAACGCATCCTGTTTTATGGATAGCTAGGATACTAATTAATATATGATGGGAACGTGGTAAAATCACTGCAATTTTAGAACCTGAAGCGACCTTTTTCTGCAGTATGCTGTTTGCCAATATATCTGAAAACTTGTCTAATTCAGCGTATGTTAGCGTTGTGTTTTTGTAGGTGCAGGCTATTTTATCTGGCTGAGTTTCCGAAAAACCATTAAAAACGTCAATAATATTTTTTTCCATCAAACTCTTTTCCTTAAATTTAATTCTTAATGTTGGAAAGTTAAATCATTACCTGAAATCCAGTTTTGCCTATATCCTAAAGTGTGGATTAATTGTTTATTTTAATATAGTCATGCAAATCAAATGATTAGAGTCACTTTATATAAAGCCTTTTCAGAGGTGGATACTTAAGAGAAAATACAACAAAAAAAGGTGTCATGCCGAAAGCTTGCCCCGTGACTCAAAGGCGTGCTTCAGGTGCCGTAGTGGAGGGGGATCTGCGTGGCACCAGTACTGCCAGAGCGAGATATCTCCATTAAGGTCGAGATGACATACTATTTTGCCTTAAGTACCGAGCGATGAAAGCCTTTTAGGTATGCAGCCGAATCATCAAACAAAGTATATCAATTTATAAATCATGTCAAAAATTAATATCTGCTAAATCACCTTCTTAAGCTTTAAGTATAGAGATTTTAATTTTTTTCTGAATTTTTTTGTTAAAGGCACTGTTATTTTATAAAACCATCCCTGTATTGTGGTGTTGTAATATACAAAATTTTGTAATTTAGCGCATTCTGGATGCCATCTTTTGGCCCATTCAGGGTAAGTAACCAGGTTGATTTTGTCTATTCCTTTATTTTCCAGAGCTGACTCTAAAATTGATAGCATCAATAATCCGCCTGGAGCGAATTTGGAAAACGCCGGATCAAAACAAATTTTGTGAATGTAAAGGGTCTTACCCATCAGGAAACCCAATGCCCCTGCGATTGCATGATCACGATAATGGTAGAAAAATATCCAGCC
>CAZKUH010000163.1:0-5628 GCA_964555895.1 uncultured Enterobacterales bacterium | reverse complement strand
TTAATCTGCTGGAACTTAAAGATAACCAGGCTTTGTTTTTATTACGCCTGGTCAGTAGGCAAAAAACTGTATTGGAAGCGATCGCGCTTGATTCCGCATTGTCTCCATTACCGAGCCAGCCACCACTTGGTCTTGAAAAAAGAATATATAACTATCGCTGGACGCCGTGAATATCAAGAATATCCCCAATATGATTACCTTACTCAGAGTGGCGTTAATGCCACCCTTATTGTATTTGTTATTGGATAAATCGTACATTCCGGCCTTGATTGTTTTTATGTTGGCAGGTGCTTCCGACGGTTTGGATGGTTATCTGGCTAAAAAATATCACTGGACCAGTCGTTTCGGTGCCATTGCAGATCCGCTTGCGGATAAATTATTGATGTTGGTTTCTTATGGCTATCTGACTTATGCCGGTTTTTTACCGCTGTGGTTATTCTACCTGGTGGTAGGTCGGGATCTATTTATTGTTACAGCCGCCATCAGCTTCCACCATTTTCTGGGACCTTTTGATCCCAAACCAACGCTATTAAGTAAATTAAATACCGTAGTACAAATTTTTTTGGTGACCTATGTGATGTATTCGTTGGTTTTTATTAATATTCCAATATTCATTACACAACTATTAATTATCACAGTTGGCGTAATTTGCGGTGCCAGTGGATTACAATATTTCTGGATAGGATTACGAGAGACATTCATTAGACTGGAACTGCAAAAGGAAGATCGTCATGACCTCAAATAAACAAATTTTCTGGCTCAGTGTTTCTCTGTTGTTTGGTTGGCTGATTTATTTACTTTCTCCGGTACTCACGCCTTTTTTGGTGGGTGCTACATTAGCTTACATGGGCGATCCGCTGGTTGATCGGTTGGAAAACATAAAGATCCCGAGAACGCTGGCGGTAGTGTTGGTTTTTGTGGTGGCATTGTTATTATTTATTGGAGTGTTGGTGATATTGGTCCCTACTATTTCAGCACAAGTTCAGTTAACTTTTGAAAAGGCCCCAGAAGCATTCAAGTGGTTAAATCAGACAGCTATACCCTGGTTGAATGAGCATTTAAAACTCAAGTTAACGGTGACCAGTGAGGGCATACAAAGTTGGTTACAACAACACTGGCAGGGTACCAGTGCGATGTTGCAAAGTGTGCTGAGTGGATTGGGAACCTCATCAATGCTGTTGGTGGCGTGGCTGGGTAACTTACTACTTATCCCGGTGGTTGCTTTTTATCTCTTACGTGATTGGGATCGGCTGGTGGCTTATGTTGGCGCCCTTATTCCTCGCCAGCAATCGCAAATTTTCTTTCAATTAGCTAAAGAATCTGACGAAGTATTGGGTTCTTTTGTCAGAGGCCAACTATTGGTGATGCTGGCACTGGGTATCATTTACAGTTTGGGTTTATGGATAAGTGGTCTGCAAGTGGCACTGCTGGTCGGTATGATCGCTGGGGCCGCGAGCATTGTGCCCTATTTGGGGTTCGCGGTTGGGATTATCGTTGCAAGTTTTGCCGCGCTATTGCAGTTCCACAGCATGGGTTCGTTAATCCCTGTGGTGATTGTATTTGCCATTGGCCAAGCGTTGGAAGGGATGGTCTTGACACCTTTACTGGTTGGAGACAAAATTGGCTTACATCCGGTGACGGTAATTTTTGCCATATTGGCAGGGGGACAAATATTTGGATTTGTCGGGGTGCTCATCGCACTACCTCTGGCCGCTGTGCTTGCTGTTATCATCCGTCACTTACATAGAAAATACCGACAGAGTGAATACTATGATGATGCCAAACCTGCGGGTAAAATAGTGATTGATACAGTGACTAACAAGAAAGGAAAAATACATGGTTGATGGTGCGCAAATCCCGCTGCCATTAAAGTCATCTGTACTCCCCTCGTTTGCCAATTTTGTCACGGGTCAAAATATTGAAGTGGTCAGTGCATTAAGGACTTTTGCCAAGAGTGACCAGGAAAGTTTACTTTATCTTTATGGGCTAACTGGGACCGGGGTGAGTCATTTGCTGCAATCGAGCGCCTTTTTGGCTACTGAGCTTGGCAATAATGCATTTTATTTATCATTATCAGAACCAGGATTAAAGGCTGATATTTTACAAGGTTTAAATAGTTTTGATGTGCTTTATATTGATGATCTAAACCGAGTCGCCGGATTGTCTCAGTGGGATGAGGGCTTGTTTCATCTTTATAATCAATATAGAGATGAAAAGAAAAGTTTAATCATCGCGGCCAAAACCCCCCCGCTGGCAAGCGGCGTAATTTTAGCCGATTTAAAATCCAGACTTTCCGCTATGATTTGTTATCAACTAAAAAAACTCTCAGATGATGAGAAATCGGCGGCCATTATTTTAAAAGCACAAAGTTATGGTTTAAAACTTAATCAGGATGTCGCACATTTTATTCTCAGGCGTGGTCCGCGTGATATGCAGCAGCTGATGACGTGCATTAACAGGTTGGAACAAGCTTCCTTAGTTTCAAAAAGGGCCATCACTATCCCGTTTGTTAAAGATATTTTAGGTTGGTAATAAGAGAAAATAATTTTCAGAAATAATTTTCTCTTATTACTTTTAGCGCTACATGTCGTACACTATACCCATAATTATTGCTAATTATTGCAGGATGTTTTATGAAAGAATGGTTCGATATTGTTTTACGTGCGCTGGTATTAGGCTTGCTGGTGGCAATAGTTTTGTTGTTCGCTTTTCCAGAATTGGGTGCTAAAGCATTTTTGCAGCGTTTATTTCATGATAATGAAAAGGCGATTTCACACATTAGTTTTTCCTCAGCCGTGGATAAAGCCGCACCCACAGTCGTCAGTATCATTAGTAAAATCATCGATCCAATTACCGGTGCAGAATCTCTTGATCAGGGTTCGGGCGTTTTTATTGATGCGAATGGACATGTGGTGACCAACTTCCATGTGATTAAAGATGCCGTCGATGTTGGTGTTATCTATCTAGATGGTATTGTACGAAAAGCAAAGATTGTGGGAGTAGACGAGCGGACTGATCTGGCCGTTTTATCCACCACATATCAGAATGCAGCCTATGCAGATTTTAACGAAGCATCTACCTTGTTGGTTGGAGATATTGTACTCGCCATCGGCAATCCTCACGGCATCGGCCAGAGTGTTACCATGGGCATCGTCAGTGGTAAAGGGCGGGTGCGATCTGGCTCATCTTTTGAGCAGTTCATTCAGACAGATGCGGCGATAAATCTAGGCAATTCTGGTGGCGGGCTTTTTGATACAGATGGCAATTTGGTTGGCATAAATTCCGCATTTTTCTCAAATGATACTAACGGTATCAGTTTTGCCCTTCCTGTCTCACTGGTTGATTTTGTCAGTGCCAAGCTGATAAAAAATGGCAAGGTGGTTCGTGGTTGGTTAGGTGTTGAAAGTGGCGGGCCTTTAACGCCAGAAGAAGCCCAAAAATTGGGTTTGCTGGGAGTCGGTGGTGTACTGATCAGGGAGATAGCCGCAAATTCTCCGGCTTCTAAATCAGGCTTGCAGGTGGGAGATGTCATTCTCCGAATCAATGGTGAGAGAATCGGCGAAGTGGGTCTATTTATACAATGGCTATCTAGAATGGAACCTGGTACCGAACTGGCTCTTGAAGTGCTAAGAATTGACAAGAATGGCAATCGAAAACAAATCCAAATCTCGGTTAAGTTAATTAAAAAACCATTAATTTAGCGTTAAAACAAAATTTAACTGACTCTTTTAATATGGGCGCCCAATAAGAGCAACTTTTCTTCGATACATTCATAACCTCGGTCAATATGATAAATTCTATCGACGTAGGTTTTATCATTGGCTACAAGCCCGGCTAACACCAAACTGGCGGATGCGCGTAGATCGGTTGCCATAACTTCTGCTCCTGAAAGACGCTCGACGCCTTCACAGATGGCGGTATTTCCCTGTACATCGATAATTGCACCCATACGTTGTAATTCAGAGACGTGCATAAAACGATTTTCAAAAATTGTTTCGGTGACGGTACCGTGGCCTTCTGCTATGGCGTTTAGTACGGTAAATTGTGCCTGCATATCGGTGGGAAAGCCAGGGTATGGAGCCGTGACAATACTGACCGCTTTAGGTCTTTTACCGTGCATATCCAGCATAATCCAGTCTTTACCGGTGGTTATTTCAGCACCAGCTTCTTCTAATTTTAATAGCACGGCTTTCAGCAGGGATGGATCAGTGTGTTTAAGTTTGATACAGCCTCGACTGATGGCTGCTGCCACCAGATAGGTGCCGGTTTCAATACGGTCGGGAAGCACCACATGATGACAACCATGTAATTCCTCAACACCCTCAATGATTAAGGTGACAGTACCTGCACCAGATATTTTGGCTCCCATGGCATTGAGACATTTAGCCAGATCAACCACTTCGGGTTCGCGAGCAGCATTTTCAATGATTGTTTGGCCTTGGGCTAAAGTTGCCGCCATCATCAGGTTTTCGGTGCCGGTGACACTGACCGTATCCATAAAAATATGCGCACCTTGTAAACGCCCTTTGACTGAAGCGTTGATATAACCATTTTCGACCACAATATCTGCGCCCATGGCCTCAAGCCCCTGGATATGCAAATTAACCGGTCTGGAACCAATGGCACAACCTCCGGGCAGGGAAACTCTGGCTTTTTTATAGCGTGTGAGTAATGGGCCAAGCACTAAAATAGAGGCTCGCATGGTTTTTACCAACTCATATGGTGCAATAAATTGGTCGACTTCAGCGTTATTGACTTCAACATTCAGTTTTTCGTCGATAGTGATCTGTACCCCTAAACGTCCCAGTAGCTCAATGGTTGTGGTGACATCGTTGAGATGTGGAATATTGCCCACAGAAGTGCTTTCTTTAGCTAGCAGCGTTGACATCAAAATGGGTAAAGCGGCATTTTTGGCGCCGCTTATTTTTATTTCTCCAGAAAGTGCGCCACAGCCTGTTATTTGTAATTTATCCATCATCTCAATCCTCGAATAGTAGCCGGTGGCAGTGGCAAGTTTACGAAAGTTGGAACTTACTCGCTTGTTTCCACTCAGCAGGGGTATATGCTTTTATGCTCAGCGCGTGAATGGAGCCATCGGCAATTTTGTCTGATACCAGCGCATATACTTTTTGTTGCCTTTGTAGCGAACGTAGTCCTTGGAATATGCTTGAAACCGCAACGATCTGGAAATGACTACCATCACTGGTAACATCAACAAATTCAGGGGCCAGCGTTGTTTCGAGCAAGGTTCGTATTTCTTCTATCATATTTTTTTCACTTAAATGAGTGGGTTGGTGGTGAATCAGTCTTTTCTTATTGTATTTTAACCGTTAAATGGTGAAATTAATACAAACCAAGCTGAACTCTGGATAAGAAAACAGCCCGTTGAGAAATTTCATGATTTTTAGCGTTATGTTGTAGCAATAGCGCAATATTTCCATGTGCCACGATTATTAGTCGAAGGGCAAGATACTTTCAACACCGCCGACGCGTGCAATATCATGGAGCTGTTTTGAGGCATTGCAGAAAGAAATTTCTTTGTGGTTATCCCGAGCCAATTTAAAAAGTGCAATTAATGTCGCCAACCCGGCACTATCTGTTCTTGAAATTTCTGCCAGATCAATAATA
>CAZKUH010000162.1:0-5640 GCA_964555895.1 uncultured Enterobacterales bacterium | reverse complement strand
AGATGATTTTCTATCTGAGGCAACCAGTTTTTTGAGAAGTCATTCATTTGTTTTTTTTCGCTTCAGTTGTTAGTTCATTCAGCAACAGAAAAATCCTCCAACTCGGCATCGACTGTAAGAGATTCCAGTTTTTTTACGCGTAATTCTGCTTTTTTTAATGCTTTTAAACAAAATTTGGTTAAATTTACGCCTTTTTCGAAAGATTGAAGTGAATCTTCCAGATTGAGCTCACCCGTTTCCATTTGCAGTACAAGTGCTTCTAATTCTGCTATTTGTGATTCAAAATTGATGGTTTTATTTGATGTTATCATCAGTGCAAATACCTGTTTTTAGTTAAATTTGTGCAAAAAAAGTACGATTCCAGTCGGATTCATTATTTTATCAGACTATTTCCCCAAAAAGCAGAAAAATAGCAATCGGATCACTGGATAAATCATTAATAATGGTTACACTTTAAGCTAATCTAATATAGAAATTTCACTTCTTGGAGTAGATTTTGGATATAGCAACCTTAATTGGAGTTATTGGTGCGTATGCTATTATCATTGTGGCCATGGTGCTGGCAGGGGGGTTGGGTCAGTTTCTTGATATTCCTTCTATATTAATAGTTGTTGTAGGAAGTCACTTCATCGTCATCATGAAGCACAGTCTGGCACAATTTTTTGGTGGTTTTAAAGTGGGTTTAAAATCTATCCTGTTTAAGCCGGAAAATTTGCAGGTGTTAATTGAAAAAATTGTTGAGCTGGCCGATGCTGCCAGGAAAGGTGGACTACTATCGCTTGAAGGCGCAGAGATCCCCAATGAATTTATGAAAAAAGGCATCAGCCTACTGGTCGATGGACATAATGCCGAAGTGGTTGAAGAAATTTTACGTAAAGATATCTCGTTATCCGTGCTGCGTCATGAAACCGGCGCCAAAGTTTTCAAATCTCTGGCGGATATTGCCCCGGCCATGGGAATGATTGGGACTTTGGTTGGCCTGGTTGGTATGCTGGCACATATGGACGATCCTAAAGCCATTGGACCCGCGATGGCCGTTGCATTGTTAACCACTCTTTATGGTGCTGTTATTGCCAATATGATGGCGATCCCAGTAATGGAAAAACTGGAATTAAGAAACGAAGAAGAAAAACTCTCGAATAACTTGATCGTAGATGGTTTGTTGTCCATTCAGGGCGGGCAAAATCCCAGAGTGATAGATCAAATGTTGCAAGGTTATATGGCTGAGAGCAAGCGTGCAAAAGCGGAAGAGTAGAGACTGATGGCGGCTCCCCAAGAAGAACGTAAATGTCCCCCACCAGGCCTACCCGCCTGGATGGGCACTTTTGCTGATTTAATGTCTTTGTTGATGTCCTTTTTTGTGCTGTTATTATCCTTTTCTGAGATGGATGTGCTGAAATATAAACAATTGGCCGGATCGATGAAAAATGCCTTTGGCGTGCAACAGCAGATTAAAGTCAAAGATATCCCCAAAGGCACCAGTGTCATCGCGCAGGAATTCTCTCCAGGAAAACCGCAACCGACTTTGATACAGAGCGTACAACAAATCACCACCAAGATACAGCAAGATTCTCTTGATTTTAATACCGAACCGGATGAGTCGAAACCGCAGACCAAATCACCGGATGACTCTAAAAACGAAGGTGCTGGCAAAAAAGATCTGAAATCCATGGAGTTGGAAAATGCACCGACGCAAAAAACTGAGAAAGTTGCCAAAGAGATTGCGCAATCACTCAAGGATGCGCTTAATTCAGGTCAAATAGAACTGGTTGCGCATGGGAAAATTGTCGTCATCAGAATCCGTGAGAGGGGCTCCTTTTCTTCTGGCTCGGCAAAATTACGTCCACAGATCCTGCCCGTGCTGGATAAAATCCGGGATATCATTAAACAGACTGCGGGTGAAATTCGGGTGGCTGGACATACCGATAATCGACCAATTAAAACAGCCAAGTATCCTTCTAACTGGGAGCTATCGGGTGCCAGAGCAGCCAGTGTACTTCGAGAACTCATCGCCAGAAAAGATATGAACGAATCACGATTCAGTATTTATGGACTGGCTTATACACGGCCTTTGGTACCTAACACCAGCGCCTCTAACCGGGCACGTAACCGACGTGTAGAAATCATGATTGTTCAGGGTGGTGAACTTTCCAAGTCATTTATCGGGGTCAAATAACCTGAATCTTGGATTTTCAGGTGGCACAGGTATATAAAACCAATCACTTTAGTTTAGTGGTTATCAAGGCAAGTTTGCATAGCAATAGCGTGCTTTGGACGCCGACTTAACCAAGCTATGGCAAAGAAAAAAATGGAAAGGTGCTTAACGGCCAATAATACAAGCGTTGTAGCAAGCATTGACTGATGTTCAAGAAGGAAATGTAACAGGTGGGGAAGAAGTGATCGTCTGGATAAGAAGTTGGGGTACAGTCGATGAGAAGGCGGCGCCGACAATATGAAACTGAAATTTACTGTGCGATCTTTACACGATCGGTACCGTCTTAGAAAATTTATTGCTGAAAAATTATATCAGCTGCGACCAAATATAGTGAAAAATTGTTATCGACAATCTGTAAACTAGAAGCTAATCCTATGTTTGTAAAATCTTTGGAAGCTGGACTTGATGCCCGAGAACTTATGGCAGGAAATTATGTGGTTCATTATAGCCTGAGCGGTGAATTGATTTATATTCTTAAAATTTGGCAGGGCAAAGAACACAGAAAGTTCTCTCGCCACAGAAAATTTATACTCAAGCCAGTTTTTTATATTTAATTCGATGGGGTTGTTCGGCTTCTTTGCCTAAGCGTCGTTTTTTATCAACTTCATAATCGGCGTAATTTCCTTCAAACCAGACGACTTCGCTGTTGCCCTCAAATGCCAGAATATGGGTCGCAATGCGATCAAGAAACCAACGATCATGTGATATGACAACAGCACAACCAGGAAAGGCGAGCAGGGCTTCCTCGAGAGAACGTAATGTCTCTACATCAAGATCATTGGTTGGTTCATCCAGTAATAGTAAATTCCCGCCACTTTTAAGGAGTTTAGCGAGGTGTACACGATTTCGTTCCCCACCTGATAGGCTGCCAATATGTTTTTGTTGATCGGCACCTTTAAAGTTAAAACGACTGACGTAGGCTCGGGAAGGTGTTTGGTAATTGCCAATTTGCAGGGTATCTGAACCATCGGAAATTTCTTCCCAAACAGTCTTGCTATCATCCAGATGGTCGCGGCTTTGGTTTACGTAAGCCAGTTGGACGCTTTCTCCTATTTTGATAGAACCGGCATCGGGACTTTCTTCTCCGGTAATTAAACGAAACAAAGTGGTTTTACCCGCGCCATTTGCGCCTATTATACCAACGTTCCCACCTTGAGGTAATGAAAAATCCAGTTTGTCGTAGAGTAGTTTTTCTGCAAATTGTTTTTTTAGCGCGTGGGCTTCTACCACGATCTCTCCCAATCTTGGTCCTGGTGGAATGTATAGTTCCATGGTTTCATTTCGCTGTTGAAACTCGCGAGATTGTAGTTCTTCAAATCGAGACAGGCGGGCTTTAGCTTTAGCCTGACGACCTTTTGGGTTAGAACGTACCCATTCCAGTTCGGCTTTTATCGCTTTATCATGAGCCTTTTGTTGTCGAGATTCTTGAGAAAGTCGGGCTTCTTTTTGCTCTAACCAAGTAGTGTAATTACCTTCCCATGGAATACCGTGGCCTCGATCGAGTTCGAGGATCCAACCGGCAACATTATCGAGGAAATAACGGTCGTGGGTGACGGCGACAACAGTTCCGCTGTAATCATGGAGAAATCTTTCCAACCAGGCGATAGATTCTGCATCAAGGTGATTGGTGGGCTCATCCAACAGTAGCATATCGGGTTTTGACAGTAATAACCGGCAAAGTGCAACGCGTCTTTTCTCGCCACCGGACAATGTTTTCACCTCACTATCCCAGGGTGGAAGTCGGAGTGCATCGGCAGCTATTTCCAGGGTTCTATCGATTTCCCAACCGCCGGCTGTGTCAATTTTGTCCTGAAGTTCAGCCTGTTCGGCTAACAGAGTATCGAAATCAGCCTCAGGATCAGCAAAAGCTTCGCTGATCTGGTTGAACCGGTTTAAAACTGTCATAATTTCTTGTAAGCCGTCTTCAACGTTAGCTCTGACATTTTTTGATTCATCAAGTGCGGGTTCCTGGGAGAGATACCCAATACTGATACCGGTCTGTGGCCTGGCTTCCCCTTCAATGTCTTTATCAAGCCCTGCCATGATTTTAAGCAGTGTGGATTTACCCGAACCATTGAGACCCAGTACGCCAATTTTAGCGCCTGGAAAAAAGGAAAGAGAAATATCCTGGAGGATAGTGCGACCGGGTGGGACTATTTTGCCAACCCGGTTCATTGTATAAATAAATTGCGCCATTACTGCATCCTGAATAATAACATTTAAGCTAAACGGTAATCAGAGTGATAAGATCGGCGGTTAAGGCCGCTTTTTTTTCATCTTTAATTTCGATAGTATTATGCGTCTTGATAAAATACATTTTGCGACCTCGAGGTTTTAATTCGATTAATTTGATTCTGCCTCTAACCTTTGAGCCATTTTTTACCGGACTCATAAAGCGAATTGAATCCAGTCCGTAGTTAATCACTGATTTGGCTTCAACGGGTATGTAGCTTGCGTTTAAATGCATAGGGGAGAGAAGTGAGAGGGTTAAAAATCCGTGAGCAATCGTTGTGCCATAAGGACTTTCATTCTCACAACGTGCCGCATCAATATGCAACCATTGATGATCATCTGTACATTCAGCAAATGCATTGATACGATTTTGATCCAGCGTGAACCATTCACTAATCCCTACTTCTTCGCCTACTTTTTTTGCCAGCTCCGCAATGGTCATGTTTTTTTGAGTCATAAATATATTTAGCGCATGAATATCATGTAACAGATTGTAGCACTTTCGATAAGTATTGCGATAAATTCAATGGAAAATCAGCGCATTTTTTTTGCCTGCCAATTTTGTATCATGGTGACAAAATCAGTGGCATTCAATGGCCGCGCAAAATGATAACCCGTTGCCGCCTGGCAACCATTTTCACGAAGCCATATTTTCTGGAAATTAGTTTCCACCCCATTGGCAAAACAACGAATTCCCATGTTGTTAGCGGTATACATAAGTCCTTTTATAACTTCTTGATTGGCTTTACTATGCTCTAAGTCTTTTAGTAAGTCTCTGGATATTTTCACCGAAGTCAGAATGTTTTCTTTTAACCATAACAAACTTTTTTCTGAAGCCCCAAAATTAGACAATGACAGACTACAACCCATGTTACTGAGTAATTCAACATTTGTTTTTGAGGTGATGCCATTATGCCAATTAGGAGAATCTTTAATAATAAACTCAATTTTGTTGGGCGCAATTCCCGAGTTGATAAAACTTTGCTTTAAGTCATCAGAAAATCCTGACTGTCTTAATTGTTCGATAGAAAGGTGGATAGCAAAATCATGTTCTTTTATTAAAGCAGACCAGTCATTAAGCGTTTCGAATAATGTTGAGGCTACCCATTTACCTATGGGGAAAATAAGCGCAGTTTTTTCTGCAATAGGTAAAAAATTATTTGGTGTGATCATGCCTCTTTTAGGACTGTTCC
>CAZKUH010000161.1:0-5642 GCA_964555895.1 uncultured Enterobacterales bacterium | reverse complement strand
TTTTTTTTTAATATAAATAAAAAATGTGATGTCGATACTTGCCTGGTATCAGGAACTAGACTTTGAAATCAATTGAGGTTTTTTGCAATTGCTCCTCAGGGAGGGGAACGGTTGCGGATACAAAATCTTTAGAACGCCGCTCATTTTTTCTTTTGTCCGTTTGAATAGGCTTGTAATTATGGCGGCGTTCGAGTCTGCGGCGTCTGTCAGAAGAAAGCGCTTTATTGACCACAGGACGTTTCTCGGGTGTATTTTGCACTCGTTCAGTCGCGGTCGTTGCCAAAGTTCCTTTATTCCTGTCCGTTCGAGTCGGTCTGCCCGGTCGTCTAGTCAAATCAAAAGGTATTAAATTAATTAAAGCCAATGTTCGGTTTTCTCCATTCTACACTATCAAACACAGCCTGCTACAGAGAACTTTAACCCTCCCTGATTGAATGTGAACCCAAAATCGAACAGGATTCCAAGCGGTAATCAACCATTGAATCTCCGTTGTTCAATCGAGAAACAGTCTCTAAAAACAGCACCGGTTCGTTGTTTATCGGCAGAAACCCCTAGTTTTGTAGTGTTTTAAGTCAACTATTTTTTTAGTTAAACTTAAACCATTATGATATAAAGAGTTTTTTTTCTAAAGTTATGCGCTTTGAATGTACTTTTTTCTATCTATGACCTATATACTAGCTATTGTCTGTGGTTTTCAAAGTTGTCCAGCAAGCTTGCTCTAAAGTGAGTTAATGGTTTGAAATAACAGGGGTCAACTGAAATTCCTCAGGAACATTTATGAAAAATAACAAGCGGTCATCCAGTGCGGACCAAAACAGCAATAAACAAGAATTACTGCCAGAGAAAATCTGCATTTTACCCCTGTCTGAGCGTCCATTTTTTCCGCCACAAACTTTACCAGTGTTGATGAATGAGGAAATCTGGCAAGAATCATTAAGTATCATTTCAGATAGTGAAAACCATCTGGCTGGCCTGATGTTAACCAATAATCAGAATTATGATGAGACCGACACCACAGATTTCAACCAGATTGGTACATTAGTTAGAGTGCATCATCCGGTTATTGCTTCGGGAAAAATACAATTTATTGCAGAAGGGATCCAGCGCTTCAGAATAAAAAAATGGCTTTCCGAAGAATCGCCTTTTCTGGCTGAAGTCCAATATCCCCATGAACCCATCTATCGACATCCAGATGATATACGGGCATATTGCCTGGCGATTATCAATACGCTCAAACAATTGGCGCCACTCAATCCACTTTTTGCTGAAGAACTCAAATTTTTTCTGAACCACTTTGATCTCAATGACCCATCTCAGTTAGCAGATTTTGCAGCTAGCCTGACCACCGCTGACAAAACAGAATTGCAAAATATTTTACAAACCGTTCATCTCGGCAGACGATTGAAAAAAGTTTTGAGCTTGGTAAAAAAAGAACTGCAAGTCGCAAAAATACAAGCAAAAATTCACCAACAGGTTGAGGATGCCATCAGCGATAACCAGAGAAAATTTTTCTTGCGAGAGCAGCTCAAGGCGATACAAACAGAACTGGGCCTGGCCAAAGATGATCGAACAGCCGATCTTGACAGTTTTAACAAACGCATGGCGAACAAGCGCCCTAGCCCATCAGCCAAAAACAAAATTAAAGATGAAATGGACAAACTGAAAATTCTGGAATCAGGTTCTCCAGAATATGCGGTGACCAGAAATTATCTGGACGTTATGACCGACTTGCCTTGGGGCGTAATGACCAAAGACAACCTGAATTTGAACTCCGCCAAGCGCGTACTGAGCAAGAGTCATTCCGGTCTTGACGATGTAAAAAGACGTATTATTGAATTTCTCGCTGTGGGCGTTTCCAAAGGTGAAATAAGAGGATCCATTTTACTGCTGGTAGGTCCGCCGGGTGTCGGCAAGACATCCATCGGTAAAACCATCGCCAATGCTTTAAGAAGAAAGTTTTTCCGCTTTTCTGTGGGCGGCACTCGGGATGAAGCCGAAATAAAGGGACATCGCAGAACCTATATTGGCGCGATGCCCGGTCGGATTATTCAGGCTTTAAGGCAGTGTGGTTCATCAAATCCGGTCATCATGCTAGATGAAATTGATAAAATTGGTGCCTCCTATCAGGGCGATCCGGCTTCTGCATTACTGGAAGTACTCGATCCTGAACAAAATGATGAATTTTTGGATCACTATCTGGATGTGCGTTTCGACCTCAGTAAAGTCATGTTTATCTGTACTGCGAATCAGCTCGACACCATTCCTTCGCCTTTGCTGGATCGAATGGAAACCATTCGTTTATCCGGTTATTTAACGGAAGAAAAAATTCAAATTTCAGAAAAATACCTTTGGCCTCGTCAGTTAGATAAATCGGGACTGGGTATTTCACAACTGAATATCAGTACTGCGGCCACACGTTTTCTCATCGATGGCTATGCGCGCGAAGCCGGGGTAAGAGCCCTCGATAAACAGCTCGGTCGCATTGTACGAAAAAGTGTGGTCGAGATCCTGTCGAGTCAACATAAAAAGAACATTCATATCACCAAGGAAAAAGTGCAAAAGTTATTGGGTATTCCACATTTTCAGGAATCCAGGCCCAATAAATCAATCGGCGTTGTTACCGGCCTGGCATGGACAGCAATGGGCGGCAGTACACTGGATATAGAAGTGGCCATAATTCATCACCAATCCAGGGGATTAAAACTCACCGGGTCGCTGGGAGATGTCATGAAAGAATCTGCACAAATCGCTTATTCCTATATTCTCTCTCACATAGAAAAACTCGGTATCAACAAAACTTTTGCGGATGCCTTTATTCATATTCATGTGCCGGAAGGTGCCACGCCAAAAGATGGCCCGTCGGCAGGTATCACCATTGCCTCAGCCATACTTTCAGCGGCGATTGGCAAAAAAATCAACCGACCTTTAGCCATGAGTGGGGAATTAACCCTCACCGGTCAGGTCATCGCTGTGGGCGGTATTCAGGAAAAAATTATCGCGGCTAAACGCGTTAATATTTTTGAAGTGATTTTGCCTTTAGAGGTCACTAATCAATTTGATAGATTACCCAAACATGTCAAAGCCAACCTCAAAGTACACTTTGTTGAAACCTTTGAAGAAGTGTGTCGATATACTTTTAATCTGGACTGAAAAAGCAGATAAAGTTTACTTGCTTAATCGCTGCCACAAATCATTCATTGCGTTTATTTAAGGCGCTAGTGCAGCAAAAATTACCTCACGGATAGCATCCAAACTACCAACGCCCGGAACTTTGACATAAACAGGTGCTTTATTTTCTCCAGAGTCAGCCCATTGGGAATAATACTCGACCAGCGGTTTGGTTTGGTTATGATAAACCGCCAATCGTTTTCTGATGGTGTACTCTTGATCATCATCTCTTTGCAGCAAATCCTCTCCCGTTTCATTATCTTTGCCCGGTTCTTTAGGTGGATTATAGTCCACATGATAAACCCGACCAGAACCCGGATGGATTCGACGCCCACCAAGTCGGTGAACTATTTCTTCGTCTTCAACATCAATTTCCACTACAAAATCTACATCAATATTGTTCGCTTTCATGGCGTCAGCTTGAGGAATAGTGCGGGGGAAACCATCGAGTAAATAACCATTTTCACAATCACCTTGCTTCACCCGCTCCCTCACCAGACCAATAATAATATCGTCAGAAACCAGACCACCACTATCCATAATCGCTTTTGCCTGAATACCAAGCGGTGTGCCTGCTTTGACAGCCGCACGCAACATATCGCCAGTAGAAATTTGTGGGATATGATATTTTTCGGTAATAAACTGAGCTTGCGTACCTTTTCCCGCACCAGGGGCACCTAAGAGGATGAGTTTCATGAAGTTTCTCCAAAAAATCCCAAATCTGGGATAACGGCTGGACTGATTAATTTAATAGAGCGTAAGATACCGTGCCTTGAGCTGCTAAACAACAGGATTTTGCAGAATTTACGCTAATTTCCATAACCTGAGTGGATGGGTTGTCGCTCACATCAAGAAGAAGCCGCGGAAATAGCATTTTCACCTATCAGGGTGGCAATTTTTTCCAGTTCTGTTGAATTTTGCAACAAATTATCTAATTGCAATTGGCAATCCTCTCGACTCAAACCCAGATGTATGAAGTAAGAATCATCAACTTCTTCTGGCCCCAAGTCACCCATATTTTGCAAACTCAACAAACTCAGTACCACTCGTAAAAGAATGACATAATCTTCTTCAGCACCGTGGTAATCAGCATTATGATGCTCAGCATTGGAAATGATAATGGTTTCAGGCATATTCCAGAATTTCATCAGCCAGCTACCCAATTCCGAATGAGAAAGCAGGTTTGAAGTTTCTTTATTTTGACAAGATTGAATTAATTGTGTCTCTATCTGCTGCAGTGAACATTCTCCAAAGGTGGTCACCAGTTTGTTGAGCAGGTAATATTCGCTCTGGAAAAGTTCCGCCAGTACCAGCACACCAAAATTGTGCAACAACCCGACTAAATAGGCGGTACCTGAATTAATCGACTCGATATGGCATTTTCTGGCCAGCGATTGTGCTAGTGCAGCGGCGAATACTGCATTTTTCCAGAAACTATTAATACCTAGAGGTCCATCACTATTGAGCTTAAAAGCCCTGCCAGCCGCAATACCTAAAGCAAGATTTGCCACCACATCAAACCCCAGGACTCTGGATATAGCTTTATGAATAGAGTCCACTTTGCCTTGATAGCCAAAATAAGACGATCGAGCATACCTCATTACTTGTGCCGCCATACTCGGATCTATTTCGATCAAGGAAGCCAAGTCGATAATTTTAGCTTCTGGATCTGCAACGACTTTGAGGATTTTAACCGCGACCTCTGGCATTGCCGGTAAACGATGTAATTGATTCATACGGCGCTTGATGTAAGCATCATCTGGTAAGGAAATTTTACGCCAGAAAGGCTCGGCAAAAGTTGGACAACGCTCTTCACCTGCTTCAATAACAATGCCAATATCAGCCACTAAAGCGTCCCCCATTAACTGGCGGAATTGAGTTTTTGAGAGTTGTAAAAAATCGGTATGGTTACCCGCCTCAAGGTAAACTTTATCGTGCTCAAACAACGATTCATCTACCACACCCACGAGCGAATACGCTTCCGCAAACGGCATTATGCACCCTATTTCACTGGCGCTGAATAAATGCTGAAAAGGGGCAGATGAGACAGGTTTCCAAATTTTATGAGTATGAGTCTCAATGACAGAAAAATTTATCACCGCATTTAACGGTACCATTGCCATAAGATGTTCATCACCACAAGCCAGAATTGCTACACGTACAATTTTGTGGTGTTCGAGTCCCAACAAATCGGCAGATAAGGTTAAACTTTGGTTAAATTCATGAGAAAGGAGCACCGGAGAAATATTCTTCCTTGATAGAAATTTTTGCAAATCGGCATTAAGACTCATTATATCTCCTTTTCTATCTAACCTGGATCTTAGGTAAGAGTTGTCGACAATTCAGCTAAAGTATCATTATTTCAGTATGTTACAATGCTTATGTATGTAAGATAACAACTAACCTGCGATCAATGTTGGATATTTTTGTGTCTATTAAGGCAATCTTGTGAACCAATAACGGGTTATTGGGAG